>CAJFOF010000077.1 GCA_904395885.1 uncultured Lachnospiraceae bacterium | reverse complement strand
CGCCTGCGGGCTTCGCCCTATGTCGATTCTTCGCAGTGCGCTCGATTTCGCTTCGCTTCTTCTCGCCTGCGGGCTTCGCCCTATGTCCAGAGATAACCGGCAGGCTGCTTCTGCGTAAACGCCGCGCAGCCTGCCGGTTATCTCTGGACGCACTGCTCATTGCCATCGCAAATATTATACCATACCTCTATCTCCCAGGTGTTACTTATATCTTACGGTTTCTTTAAAAACAAGAGAAAGCCGCAGTCTATCAGCTTTTCACTGACAGCCGCGGCAGTTTTCCGCACAATCTTAAATTACCGCTGTGATGAGAACTCATGTTAATTTCTATTTATATTTGAAGAACATTCCCTTATTTTCCGCATTCGTTTTTTATTGATATATGCAACAGACGTTCTTACATAGAAGCATTTTTCTATTGTAAATGAAACAGACTCTCTCCCATTCCTGAAATGGCCCTTTTCAATGAGTCAGGGCTGGTCTGCTGTTTTATTTACTTCATTCAGCAGACCCACATTTATTATTACTTTTGAGTTATATCAATTTGGCGATACCATAGAATCCGCTCAATCCAGATATTCTCGGATAGTTTATCATTTCCTTTTTCTTGTGCATTACATATAATCCCCCTATTAAACATGCCAGTATAGCGTCAGTGTGCAAGGGGACAATACGGTCGATGAAGGGCTAATTTGTCCTGCCCCTACGTTACTTTCATTCCGCGTACGTCTCTCGTACGCTGATAGAGGATAACGCTGAGAACGCCCGAATTTACATGGCTGAGGCGTGTTGTCCCTTGTACACTGACGCTAATCACTGTAATAAAGCAAATCGGTATTGCTGGTGCCGCAGGTACTATGGCACTTTGCTCTTGTGTTCTCCTATTGAATATGCTAAAATAAAGACATGATTCTCATTTTGTTTTTATTTTACATGAGGTGATACGATGCCAAGGGTATCTTATTCTGAGGAGGATAGGGAACGTATCCGAACAGCCCTTATTTCTGTCGGGCTTGAACTGATGGCAAAGCAAGGCATACAACATACAACCGTGGAGCAGGTGTATAAAAAAGTTGGCATTTCAAGAAGTTTTTTCTATTCTTTTTTTCCAACAAAAGAAGATCTGGTGCTTGAAACGCTATACTGGCAGCAGCCTAAAGTCATCGAGTATGTTCAAAAGTTGATGGCTGATCCTGCTTTGAGCTGGCGTGAAGCTGTAAAAAAATTTCTCCATGATTGCTGCTACGGGGAAGAAAACGGAATTGCTGTTTTAACAATTGAGGAACAGCAGCTTATTTTTAAGCGGCTGTCAAAGGAAAGCTACCAGATGTTTCGTCAAAAACAGCACTGGCTCTTTGGAAAAATTTTAGAAAGCTTTGGGATAAAGGTAGACGCAAAACGGATCAATCTGTTTACAAATTTAAGTCTGACAGCGATGATTATACGCAGAGCACTCCCCGATACCCTCCCCTTGTTTGTTCCTGAAGTTGCGGATGAAACAGTTGATTTTCAACTTGATGCGATTGTGGATATCTTGGAGAAATTGAAAACGGACCCCCAGATTTTGAATGACGAGAATTAAGTAAATCCGTCCGAATATTTTGCTGTGGTGTTTTATTCGGGCGGATTTTGCTTCAACCAAAATAAAGACAAAAAAGCTAATTTGTTTTTATTTTATGATTATAGAAGCTGAAACCATGCAAAGAAAAACGTAAAATGGACATATTTGACTTACTTACGTTCAAATAATAAATATTAAGGAGGAAAAAGTTATGGGATTTTTTAGTAAGCTGTTTAAGGGGCCGGAAATTGACATGGAAAAGAGCAATGCAAATGCGAAGAAAATGCGTGCTCTATTTAACCAGGTCGTTGAAGGCGGGGACAATTACAGGTTGATTTTCGGATATACCGAGGACGTGAGCCGTTTCAATTATGGCTTTGTTCATGGAAGCAAAACGAAGATTGGAAATTTAATTGTCGGCTGGAACGAGGCCAGTCAAACAATTGTGGTCGTTCCCACGGTTCCTGATCTTTCCGGCTGTGGTGATCCGACTTACTACCGTCGTTCTGAAATTTTAAAAGCCTATCGCAACAAGTACCCTACCGATGCTTTTATCATTTACCCAGACAAAAAAGGGTATATCGGTATCAATGCCTATGACTGGCTGGAGGATGAAAAGCTGTATGTCTATGTGTCCCAGGACGAGGAGTTAGCCGCTTTTACTGACTTCTTTATGAACAGATTTGCAACAAAGTGAGGTGAAACATGCCTTTAGGAGAAATTGAAGCATTCCTGCTGTTTCTTGTGACGGTATTTATATTTGGTAATCTGTGGTTTCATTTTGTAGAAGCGATATTAAGATGGATCAAAAAATTATTTATACGCCACAGGAAACCTCCGGCATGGCATACGCTTCCCCCTGATGAGGAGGACAGGAAAAAATGATGGGGCAGCTATTTGGAGAAGATATGGGCATACTCGCAGCGGCTCTGGAAATGCTGGAACTGGAGCAAAACCTTTATACTACCTTGGCGGAAACAATGCCCGGCTTGAGTCCATCCCTGAGCCAGAACCGGTTCCTTATCAAAAAAATGATGAAAAGTGGGAACGCTTTGGCATCTTGCTGTCCGGTATTGTATCGACACTTAATGACCACGATCTGTATCGTATGGATGTAGAGGAACATACTCCTGTCATGGAACAGAAAGTCGTATCCCTTGTACGCCGCTCCTGGGGATCAATGGCCGCAGCGATCTGCTGGATATGATCCGATATTTAGCACAGAAGGGCTATAGCCTACGGTATCAGCCTTATGGTGAGGCATCCTCTCCCGAGGAACTGATGGACGAAACCATGGATGAGGATGACCCGCTGGGGATGCTATTTAGGCTGGAACACTGAAAGTAAGGCGGTTGGTATCCTCTGGGATCTTTCACAAAAAGTTGTGGAGGAACTGCATAGCTGGCGTGAATTTGCTCAGTCCTATCTTTTTGGCGGTCTTATGTGGAAATTGCTGTGCGGAAACGGCATATAAAAACCGTTGAACTGGCGGTTTTGTTAATCTAATTGATAAATGGGAATAGCATTTTCAGGATACTCACTGTCACCTTTATAACTCGATGACCGTGTATACAGCAACGGGTTTCTATTTTTTGGAGTGTTTCTAAAATTCCATGTGAAAAGGGAGTGCCGCTCAATCTATTATGATTTCGCAACACTCCCACATATTATCTTTCTAACCATCCATGACGTTTTTCTGTTTACATAGCACTATTAATTAATCTGTTCTTGTCTCAAATGTAAATAGAAATTAACACTCAACAGCCGGCTTACGCCTCTTCATCGATGGCTTTTCCGATGTCATGGCGCATATATTTGTTGTCAAATTCGATGTATTCTGTCGCCGCGTATGCGTTGGCGCGAGCCTCTTTCAGTGTCTTTCCAGTGGCAGTGACACCCAGGACACGGCCCCCGCTTGTGACGATGGCTCCGTCCTTGTCAAACTTGGTTCCGGCGTGGAAAACGTAGTAGCCGTCCTTGTCCTTCAATGTATCTAATCCCCTGATAGGATAGCCTTTCTCGTATTTTACCGGATAGCCTTCCGAAGCCAACACCACACAGACAGCCGCATTGTCTTCAAATTCCAGATCGATCTGATCCAGAGTACCGTCAATGCAAGCTTCAAACACATCTACGATGTCGTTCTTCATCCTTGGCAGGACTACCTGAGTCTCCGGATCCCCGAAGCGTGCATTGTATTCCAGGACCCTCGGTCCTTTTTCTGTCAGCATCAGGCCGAAGAAAATCACGCCCTTAAAGGGCCGCCCCTCCGCCTTCATTGCATCCACAGTCTTCTGGTAGATGTGTTCCCGGCAGAAAGCGTCGATCTCCTCTGTATAGAAGGGGCTTGGAGAGAAGGTTCCCATACCTCCGGTATTCAGCCCGGTATCTCCGTCCCCGGCTCTCTTGTGATCCTGGGCAGAGGTCATAATCCGGATGGTCTCGCCATCCACAAAGGAAAGGACCGATACCTCCCGGCCTGTCATAAACTCTTCAATGACGATCTTGTCGCCGGCGGAGCCGAACTGCTTGTCCATCATCAGGGTTTTTACGCCTTCTCTGGCCTCCTCTCTGGTCTTGCAGATCAGCACGCCTTTTCCCAAAGCCAGGCCGTCAGCCTTCAGCACAATGGGAATGGGGGCCGTCTCAATATAAGCCAGAGCCGCCTCCGGGGAATCAAAGGTCTCGTAGGCAGCCGTGGGGATCTGATATTTTTTCATCAGGTCCTTGGCAAATGCCTTGGAGCCTTCCAGAACTGCCGCGTTTTTTCTGGGACCAAAGACCCTCAGACCACGGGCCTCCAGGGCGTCCACTGCACCGGCAGCCAGCGGGTCATCCGGCCCTACGATCACCAGGTCGATTTCCTTTTCCTGGGCAAAGTCTGCCAGTTTATCAAATTCCATCACGCCGATGTCAACGCACTTGGCGCATTCCGCAATCCCTGCATTTCCCGGCGCGCAGTAAAGTTCCTCTGTCTTTGGGCTCTGGGCCACCTTCCATGCAATGGCGTGTTCCCGGCCGCCACTTCCTACGATCAGTATTTTCATGGTCAAGACTCCTTTCCGTTTGCGATCATGTTGATAGCCTGAGGCAAAATCACCCATTCTGCCTCCTCCATGACACGGCGCTGCAGGACTTCAGGAGTATCTCCCGGCTTTACCTCCACGGCTTTCTGCAGGATAATAGGGCCGGAATCCACCCCCTCGTCCACGTAATGAACCGTGGCTCCCGTCAGCTTTACGCCTCTTTTCAGGGCAGCCTCGTGAACCTTCAAGCCATAGTAGCCCACGCCGCAGAAGGATGGGATCAGGGACGGGTGGATATTGATAATTCGGTTCCTGTATTTCTGGATAACAGCCTCAGGAATCGTTACCAGATAGCCCGCCAGTACGATGAGATCCAAGTGATACTCATCAAGTTTCTCTAAGAGAGCCTGGTTGAACTCCGCCCGGTCAGAAAAATCCTTGGGAGACAGGCAGACAGCTTCAATACCGGCCTTCCGCGCCCGTTCCAGGGCATAGGCATTGCGGTTGTTGCTGATGACCACCCGGATCACCGTGTTGGTGATGGTTCCATTCTCGATGGCATCCAGAATCGCCTGAAGGTTGGTTCCTCCCCCTGATACCATCACGCCGACGTTCAGCATAAATCCACTCCCTTTTCCCCTGCTTCAATACTTCCGATCACATATGGGGTATCGCCGGCTTTCAGGATCGCTTCCACTGCCTTCTCCACATCGGCAGGGGCAACGGCCAGAACCATTCCGATTCCCATGTTGTAGGTGTTGTACATAATCTTTTCTTCGATATTACCTTTTTTCGCCAGCAGATCAAAGATAGGCGGAATCGGATAACTGTCCTTCTGAATCACGGCTCTTGTCCCCTCTTTTAACATTCTGGGAACGTTCTCGTAGAAGCCACCTCCGGTGATGTGACTGCAGGCCTTTACACTCACGCCTGCCGCCTTGACTTCCTTCAGAGCCTGGACATAAATTCTGGTAGGGGCGATCAGGGCCTCTCCCAGAGTTCTTCCAAGCTCGTCGTAATAGGTATTTAACCCCTCTTTTGTCAGTTCTTTCTCGAACACCTTGCGAACCAGTGAAAATCCATTGCTGTGGACACCGCTGGAAGCCATGCCAATGAGCACATCCCCAGGTACCAGATTTTCACCGGTAATCATATCCTTCCGGTCAGCTACGCCAACTGCAAAGCCAGCCAGATCGTATTCGTCCTCCGGATAAAATCCGGGCATCTCCGCAGTCTCCCCTCCAATCAGAGCGGCTCCTGCCTGGCGGCAGCCATCCGCCACTCCGCTGACAATGGCAGCGATCTTCTCAGGCACATTTTTTCCGCAGGCAATGTAATCCAAAAAGAACAGCGGCTCTCCGCCGGCACAGGCCACATCGTTGACACACATGGCCACGCAGTCGATCCCCACGGTATCGTGCCTGTCCATCAAAAAGGCCAGCTTCAGCTTCGTCCCTACTCCGTCGGTTCCGGAAAGCAGGATGGGTTCCTCCATGCCTTTCAAACTCTCCATGGAAAATGCACCGGAAAAACCGCCCAGGCCGCCTAATACCTCGGGCCGCATCGTCGTCTTTACGGATTCTTTCATTAATTCTACAGCCTTATATCCCGCCTCAATATCTACTCCAGCATTCTTGTAATCCATAGCTTTCCTCCTGAATGGTAAGATTATTTCCTATTTTTTCATCTGTGCCAGGTATTCCTTGTAGCCGATCTCGTCCAGCTTTTCTGCTTTCTTTACCACGTCGTTTTTCAGCTTTTCTGAGTAATCCTTCAGGCGCTTCAAAAGCGCTTCATCGGAAACAGCCAGGATCTTTGCCGCCAGGATACCCGCGTTGGCCCCACCGTTGATGGCGACCGTTGCAACCGGGATACCGGAAGGCATCTGAACGATGGAATACAGAGAGTCCACGCCACCCAAATCGGAGGTTTTCATCGGAATACCAATGACCGGCATGGGGAAGATCGCAGCGCACATTCCCGGAAGATGAGCCGCTTTTCCGGCACCTGCAATGATCACCTTCAGGCCGCGGGCCTCCGCAGACTTTGCGTATTCAAAAAAGATATCCGGCTCTCTGTGAGCAGAGATCACAGTCATCTCAAATTCCACTCCCAGTTCCTCTAAAATCTCCGCCGCCTTTGCCATTACAGGCATATCTGAGTCGCTTCCCATTACAATTCCGACTTTTGCCATGGTTCATTCTCCTTTTCTGGTGTTTGCCGCAGCCTGGTCCTGATTTGGATTCATAATCTGCATGCATATTTTTTATTAGTTATAATTATTAATAGTGTGTTTTAATGAAACTACACTTATTAATTATAATACAAGGTTTTCCAATTAACGTCAATAGGGAATTTCCAGAGGTTCATTCAGCGTTTCCGTACCTGGCAGAACAAAACGCCCGTCCCTCAGGATCACGGTTTTGCTGCCGTCCGGCCTTACTGCCGCGATCTCCTCCAACTCGTCGTAAGGGATCGTGATGTCGCAGTGGCAATTAAAATATGCCTGGGAAATATCTGTCTTCCGCAGAATGGAAACCTCGTTGTCTCTGGCGATCATCTCCTTGCCGTCCGGATTGTACATGGGCGCATCCTCCGACCAGCTATAGCAGGTGTCCCCCACGGCAAAATGGGGACCCATTTTCTCCACAATCAAGATGGGCAGCTTCCGGATGATGCCGTATTTTCTAGCCATAGCATAGGCAGTTGTGTTGGTTCCGATGGCAAATTCTCCCAATGGAAGGCTCTCATGATTTCCCATGATCACCTGCTTGATCAGATCCCGATTTTCCTTTTCATCCTCAAAATTCCGGCAGGTGTATTCCACTGCCCGGCCGCCCTCAAACCGGACAGACAGCTCCTTAAACTGGATACCTCCGATGTAAACCTGGCTGACCCAGAGCCTTCCCTCAGTTCCTTCCAACACCGGAGAAGTGAACACCTCACCCAGAGGAATGTTGACGTCAGCCACACAGTTCTCAAAATTGGTCTGCCTCTCCGGCTGATCCAGAGGGTGGAGATGGACTCTGATGTCTGTCTGATTGTCCCCTCTGCCTCTGACTGTCACGTACTCCGCCTCGTCCAATGCGTCGATGATCGTCTGCTGAATTTTCTGGTACAGCTCGTAATCCAGGGTATTGATGGCAATGGTCTCCTCAAATATCTCCTCAAACCGGGGGCCGATCTCCGGCTTGGGGAATGCAATAATCGTAAAGCTGGTCTCGTCTCCCGGCTCATACTGATCCAGAAGCTGACGGTATTCCCTGGTGTAAGCGATGGAAACCTCCTCCTGGTGGCGGCTCAGCCTGTAGGCAGCCTTTTTGTTAACCGGCTCAAACTCCTTCTCTCCAAAGGTCTCCACCACAGCGGGACCGGCATACCAGGATGCAAGCTGACGGTATTCCTCCAATGCCCCGCGGATCACAGACAGCTTTCTCTCCTTCAGGGCCGTCCCCATATACAGGGCATTGTCAAACCGATGGTCATAGTCGTACTGTTTGTTGGGGGAAGTGCCGCAGTAACCGCTTCGTTTCCCCGCATTGCGGTTAATCACCTGAACAGGATTCCGGAACAGAACCGGCTCCAGGCCCATGGCCCGGAAATTTTCGATAGCCTTTTTTATCATCCGCTCAAAACCCAGCTCATAGTGAATGGCCACCGTCTTTTTGATGGAGAGATCCCTCCCCATAACCTGGAATCCTCTCCGGAAGCCTTCTGTGTACGTGTCAGCCATCCGGTCAATGGTTTCCTGAGGAAGGCTGTTCGCAAAGGCAGCCAGCTTAAGCTCTGTATCGGAAATAAACTCTCCAAACCTGTACAGATATCTCAGATCAGACAGATCGCTCTCCAGAATAATATCTTTGGCGAAAGAAAGCTCTGGATCCAGAGTCTCCCTGGTCCGGTAAGCTACTGTCCTGTCAGCATAGTCGCTGACAAACCAGTAGAGTACATCTTTAACTGCCTGGGCTTTGGGGACTTCCTCTTCAAACAGATTGTAAATTTCAATAAATGTCTCATTTAATACTGTGATATCCCACAAACGGCTCTCATAGGCAAACACAATACTGCCCCGAATCTCCGCGTACAAAAAGGACAGCAGCCTGCCGTAGTCCTCCCCTAACTGGCTGACCGCCCATTCTGGATTGCCATAACTCTCTCCATAGTGTTCCGGGAGAATATCCTCATACAGTGCCCGGTTTTCATCGGCCAGCTCATCCAGGCTCTTTTTTGCAAACATGTCCGGCAGCTCTGCCGCCGGGGAGTCCGGATCCGGTACTGCCCCCAATTCTTCTGTCAGTTTTCCAATCTTTAGAATAAAGGAAGCGACGGAAGAAAAATAGCTGCCAAATGGTTCTCTCACACAGTGTTCTTCCGGAATCTGCCGGATTCTTTCGATGGAAAGCCTCCAGCGCTCCAATACTTCCTCATTGTCCTGTTTCCAAAGGATCCTGTAATCCACTGTCATCAGCTCCTTATTCCTATTATGATCATAACAGCCCACAAAATCAGCAGAAGGCCGCACACCGATACGCTGATTCTGGCCAATATGTAATTTTTCTCTTTCTCCAAAAATGCCCGGAAGCTGTACCACAGTCCCAAAGAGGAGAATACAACGCTGGAAAAACCCAGAGCTCCCACATACATTCCGCTCTGCCCCTGCTCTCTGACTGCAAGGAAAATCGCTCCGGCAAATAAAAGCAGCCCTGCGGCGCAAAGCCCCAGGGACCACTTACTTTGTCTGGCAAAAGGCTTCCGGATGTAGGAAACCTTTTTATGCACTTCTTGTCCGTTTCTGTTTCTTCTTCTCACGATGCCAACTCCTCGCCTTCTGTACGATCTGGTAAAGGATGTAGCCTATGACGGCTCCGGTAACGTTCAAAATGATATCGTCTACATCAAAGCTTCCCACCTTAAAAACCAACTGTACAGTCTCTACACTTAAACTGAAACCGAAACTGATCAGAAAAGTATTGTACCACTTCTTACTTCTGCGGCTGACTATGGGGAGAAAAAAGCCTCCCGGCACAAAGCCGACTATGTTTCCCACCACATTCAACAGAAAACTCCGAATTCCTACCGTATCCCGGTAGACCCAGAACCGACGAATCTCTTTCAACGGCTCCAGGTTGTAGGCATAGGTATCCTGGGGCCGGCTGGTTCGCCCAAATCCCTCCGCAAAGAACAGAAAATAAACCAGCAGGAGCAGATATGCCACAAACAGCAGCCAGCCCAGCTTCTGATTCTTTGTCGTATTTCTAATCATGGCTTCTCCAATTAAAATTCTATTTCTGATTTTCGCTTCAGCAGCAGGGCGCCGTTGACGATCGCCACAATACCTACCGTCAGCCCGGTCACTGCAATCAGGATTCCGATCGCAATATTTCCGGCTCCCACATTTCTCATGGTCTTATAAACTTTCTCCATAAGCTCCGCCTTTCTCAAATTTCCTTACTTTGCCCCGTACTGCTCGTAATAAGCGTCGATTGCCGCCTTGATGGTATCGTCAATAACAATTTTGCCATTATACTCCCGGTTATACAGATACTCCGTCACTTCCTGCATATTTACAATGGCCGCTGTGGGGAAGCCGTACAGATCTTTGATCTCCTCCAGAGCACTCTTTTCTCCTTTTCCTCTTTCCATACGGTTTAAGGAAACAATCAGGCCTTTAATCTCCACATTGCCCTGGGCCTTCAAAATTGGAAAAGTCTCTTCAATGGATTTTCCTGAAGTGGTCACATCCTCAATGATCATGACCCTGTCCCCGTCCTTTATGGGGCTTCCCAGCAAGATCCCGGCGTCCCCGTGATCCTTGGCTTCCTTCCTGTTCGAGCAGTATTTTACATCTTTTCCATACAGCTCGCTGATGGCCATTGCCGTGGCTACGGACAGCGGGATTCCCTTATAAGCCGGCCCGAAAAGGATATCAAAATCCAAGCCGTAATTATCGTGGATGGCTTTTGCGTAATACTCACCCAGCCTGCGTAGCTGGCTTCCGGTAACGTACGCACCTGCGTTCATAAAAAACGGAGATTTTCTTCCGCTCTTTAGCGTAAAGTCCCCGAATTTGAGGACATTGCTTTCTACCATAAATTCAATAAATTCCTGTTTGTACTGTTCCATATTTATTCAAAACCTCCTATCTCACCGCACCGATCAGGGAGCTGATATCTTCTATCTGGTATTTTTCCATGTACTGTTCAATCCCCTTCACCACTTTTTCCGTGGCGTAAGGATCATGAAAATTAGCGGTTCCCACTGAGACCGCCGTGGCCCCAGCTAATATAAATTCTATGGCGTCATCGGCATTCATAATACCGCCCATGCCGATAATCGGCAGCTTCACCGCCTGAGCCACCTGATATACCATCCTTACTGCCACAGGCTTTACGGCAGGGCCGGACATGCCGCCGGTTTTATTTGCCAGGGCAAAAGTCCTCTTATGAATGTCAATTTTCATGCCGGTCAGGGTATTGATCAGAGACAGGATATCCGCCCCGCCTGCCTCCGCCGCCTTGGCCATAACAGTAATATCCGTCACATTGGGGCTCAGCTTCATGATCACCGGCTGCTTTGCGTGTCTTTTGACTTCCCGCGTGATCGCCTCCACCGCTTTGGGATCCTGGCCGAAAGCAATTCCGCCTTCCTTAACGTTGGGGCATGAAATATTGATCTCCAGAAGATCTACCGGCTGGTCAGAAAGGCGCTCCACTACCTCCACGTAGTCCTCCGTGGTCTTCCCGCAGACATTAACGATGATTTTCGTATCATACTGCCGCAGAAACGGAATATCTCTCTCTATGAACACATCAATCCCCGGATTCTGAAGGCCGATCGCATTGAGCATCCCGCCCCAGGTCTCAGCGATTCTGGGCGTGGGATTTCCCGGCCACGGGATATTGGCCACGCCTTTGGTAACGACTGCTCCCAATTTGTTCAGGTCCACCATATCCCCGTACTCTGCGCCAGAGCCAAAGGTGCCGGAAGCTGTCATCACCGGGTTCTTTAATTCCACACCGGCCAGAGTTACCTTCGTATTCATCACAGCTCCACCTCCTCTGCCGCAAAAACCGGGCCGTCCTTGCAGATTCTCTTATTGTGGACATGGGAATGGCTGTCGATCTCCTTAGACTGGCAGACACAAGCCAGACAGGCCCCAATCCCGCAGGCCATTCTCTCCTCCAGAGAGAGGTAGCAGGGGATCCCCTGTTCCCCGGCGTAAGCCTTCAGCGCTTTTAACATCGGAGTCGGGCCGCAGGCAAATATAATGTCAGCATGTAATCCGTTTTCTCTGATAGCATCCAGAACATTTCCTTTTGTCCCCGCGCTTCCGTCTTCTGTCGCAACATAGACAGAACCGTAATTCTCAAACTCTTTCTTCAAAAACAAGCTGTTATCCCTGTATCCCAACACAGCCTGCACCTGGCAGGAAAGCTCTTTTGCCAATTCCAGCATCGGCGGGATTCCAATGCCTCCGCCAATCAAAAATGCCGTTTTTCCTTCTAATCCGTCCACAGGAAAGCCGTTTCCCAGAGGTCCGAGAACATCGATAAGATCTCCCGCCTGATAATGAGAAAACTCTTCTGTCCCTGCTCCTGCAATCCGGTAGACCAGACGGATCTGTCCCTGCTCCCGGTCAATCTCGCACAGACTGATAGGCCGCGGAAGAAGCCTGGCCCCATCTTTCGAGTATAAAGATACGAACTGTCCCGGCCGCGCCTGGGATGCAATCGTTTCTGCCTTGATCCACATACTGTAGATCCCTTCAGCCAGCTTTTCCTGGCTTGCCACTGCCGCCGTCAATTTTACCTGCGCCATGTGTGCCTCCTGTCATTTTTCTAGTTTCCCAATAGGGATTTACAGTACGCTGTTAATATCAGCCACCATGTCGATAACCGCCTGCCTGGATGCGTCTGCAAAGTGCTCCGGACCAAATTTATCATAAGGAGCTTTCTTGTAGGCAGCGATGATTCCTCTGGAGGAATTTACAATCGCTCCAAGTCCGTCCTCATTGAAGCAATCCTTCAGATCCTGAGCGGTTCCTCCCTGAGCGCCGTAGCCCGGTACCAGGAAATAGGTCTTTGGCATCAGCTTTCTCAGAACCCGGCTCATCTCCGGATAGGTAGCGCCTACGACAGCCCCTACATTGCTGTAATCGCCATCCATAGAACTTTCTCCCCATTCAACCACTTTTTCAGCCACCAGTTCATAAACAGGGCGGCCGTCCACCAGTTTGTCCTGGAATTCCCCGCTGGACGGGTTAGAGGTCTTTACCAGAATGAACAGTCCCTTGTCGTTCTCATTACAGCTATCTACAAAAGGTTTGACCCCATCTGTGCCAAAATATGGGTTTACAGTCAGGAAGTCGGTTCCAAATCCTGAAAATGTCTGATTGCCTACTTTTACTTTTCCAATATGAGCCGTTGCATACGCGGCGGAAGTAGAGCCGATATCTCCTCTCTTGGCATCCCCGATCACCAGAAGCCCCTTTTCCTGGCAGTAATCCACAGTCTTCTTATACACTTTCAGGCCTTCAATGCCAAACTGTTCATACATTGCAATCTGCGGCTTCACTGCCGGTATCAGATCCCATGTGGCATCCACAATCTGTTTATTGAACTGCCAGATGGCTTCTGCGGCGCCCTCCAGAGTCTCACCGTATTCGGCAAATGCTTTCTTCAGCAAATGCTCGGGAAGATAAGACAGCATAGGATCCAGACCTACGCAGATCGGCGCCTTCGTCTTCTGAATTTTTTCTATTAATTGTTTGATCATCAGGGGTCCTCCTTGTCCTAACAGCCCGATAGGGCAAATTTAAAATTTTTTATCATTTGATTATCTTCCTCATTCTACCATAGAAGCCGCGGCATTTCAAGGGAAGTGTCCCCGTTGTCCCAACCGTTGCAAAATCTTTTCTGGAGATTTTCCGGAAAAAGGATGACTTTTCCCTAGTTTTATAGTATAATTTAGAATTTGGAAAAGTTGTTTGCAACTAACCATGGCTGGCCGCGCCAACACAAGCGCTGTCAGGTTATGGAGAACTGTATCCTATTAATATAGAAAGGTGGAACTTTCCATGTACTGCACCAGAAAAGTAACCGATTCCATTCACTGGGTCGGCGGAAGCGACCGCCGGCTGGCTCTTTTTGAAAATCTGTTCCCGATTCCCCGGGGAGTTTCTTACAATTCCTACGTGATTCTGGACGAGAAGACTGCCCTTCTGGATACGGCAGACCCTTCCATCCGCACCCAGTTTCTGGAAAATGTAGCCCATGTATTAGGCGGCCGCAGCCTTGACTATCTGATCGTCAACCATATGGAACCCGATCACTGCTCCGGGATCGCAGAAATCCTGTCCCTCTATCCGGAGGCAAAGGTTGTGGGAAACCAGAAGACATTCCAGATCATGAAGCAATTTTACACAATCCCGGATCTGGATTCCCGCTCCGTTCTCGTAAAAGAAGGGGACAGCCTGAGCCTGGGCGCCCACACCCTGAATTTTGCCATGGCTCCCATGGTTCACTGGCCGGAGGTCATGGTGACCTATGAGTCCTCCGAAAAAGTCCTGTTCTCCGCAGACGCCTTCGGAACCTTCGGAGCCCTGAACGGCAACATCTTCGATGACGAAATTGATTTTGACCGCGACTGGATCTCCGATGCCAGACGGTACTACACCAATATCGTCGGCAAATACGGCCCTCAGGTACAGGCCGCTTTAAAAAAGCTGGGCGCCCTGGATATCCAGATTATCTGCCCTCTTCACGGCCCTGTATGGCGCTCCAATATTCCTTATCTTCTGGATAAATACCAGCGTTGGAGCACTTATACCCCGGAAGATCAGGGTGTTGTGATTTTGTATGGCTCCATGTATGGAAATACGGAAAATGCCGCCAACGTCCTGGCCTGCGCCCTAGCGGAAAAAGGCGTGAAAAACATTGCTGTCTACGATGTTTCCTCTGCCCATGTATCCCAGGCCATCGCAGAAGCCTTCCGCGTCAGTCATATTGTTCTGGCCAGCCCAACCTACAACGGCGGTCTTTATCCTGCAATGGAGCATGTGCTCCTGGATATGAAGGCTCTGAATCTTCAGAACCGCACAGTGGCTCTGATTGAAAACGGCTCCTGGGCCAACACCTCCGCAAAGCAGATGCGGGCTATCCTGGAGACCATGAAAAATATCACAGTGATGGAGACCTCCATCAGCGTCAAGTCGGCTCTCAGGGATGACCAGCTGGCTCAGATCGAAGATCTGGCAGGCCAGATTGCCTCAGAGATTTTGTAATCGTCCGGGGTCCATGTCTCAGAATAACAAAAAAGATGCAGGCAGCCGCCTCTGCGGTTTGTCTGCATCTTTTTTATCTTTTTAAAACCAGCTCAGATACCACGCCGGCGGCAGCACTCTCCTGACTGCGCTCACCTCTCCTATCCATCTCCCCGCATCGAAAAAGACGGGGCATATCACCAGCAATGCCAGCGCCATAAATGGGATAAGCGCCGCCAGAACCTGGGGTTTTCTCACGATCCTTGCGGCAATTTCACCGCAGAGAGCAGAAATCAGGGCATAGGCCGCCATAGCGCCCAGCTCAAAAAAAGTCTCCGTCCATTCCCCCGCCGCTCTCAGGGCAGCAAGGGAGGAGAGCGCCGCCAGCGCGACCGGAGCGGCCAGCGCCGCCCACCGGCAGAGAGGCCTGACCGCAGCGGGGAGTGGGGCAAACAGTCCTCTCTGCTCATCCTGCCCTGTGCTGCAGGCCGCAAAAAACGCCGCCAGAAAAACAAACACCGCCGTCAGCCCCCGGACCGGAAACACTCCGTCCCCGGACTGCCCGGTCTCTGCTCCCATCCCTGTTCCCGGCTTCCCGGTATACTCGTCCAGAGACGCGTACTCAAACCGGAAGGTGCTTCCGTCCGTCCTGTATTTCTCGTACAGCTCTCTGAGCTGTTCTCTCCCGGTTTCATCCAGCTCCCCAAAGGCTTCTTCCTGCTCTGCGTACTCTTCCAGAAGGACGCCGTCATACCGGCTGGCCAGAGCCGCAAACACGATCTCCCCTGTCAGCGGCTCCAGGATCGTTGAAGGGGCCGTGCAGACTGCGATACATCTTCTGTAGTCCCCGCCTGCCAGCCTTTCCTGCAGATCCGCAGGAAACAGGTAGGCGCATTCTGCCTCTCTGGTTTCCACTGCCTCAATGGCTTCATCTTCCGAGGCATAGAGGACAAATTGAAACATTCCGTCCCTGGTGGACAGCTCCTGTGCCGTCTCCTGTCCCAGGCCATCCCCCTCGGCCCAGACTCCGATGGTGATTTTTTCCGTTTTCTCCGGCTCCAGGCTTCGGATCCCTGCCATCAGAACCGGTATCAGGATCAGCAAGGCTGCAAAGCCGGGATGCAGCAGCCAGCGTTTTATTGACAGCCAAAACCAGATTCCCATCTGTCTCATCGCCCTTCCCTCCTTCCGGCACAGGAGAGAGCAAACGCAATGCCTCCCGTCAGAGCTGTAAGGAGCACATTTCTCCATACCTCCCCGGGGAGGAAGAAACGTTTCATCCCGTCCATCAATACCGTCGTCGGCAGAAACCGGGCAATCTGCCGGAAACTTTCCGGCAGAAACACTTCCGGCAGAAAACCTCCCGAGAAAAACATCATCCCGGCTGTCAGCCCGAACAGGGCCATCATGCCCCCGATCCCTGCTCCCGCCGCCCGGTAGCACAGGGTGATCAGGGCGGCTGCCGCAAACAGCAGTACTGCCAGCAAAATCAGGCGGCTTCCCGCCGTTCTCCTGGCATTTTCCCGCAAGATTCCCGTCAATTCATCCCACCAGTCCAGGCCCAGGACCGCAGATACGGCCCATGCCGCTGCTGCCACAGCCGCCGCAGAGGCGGCCAGAAGCAGCCACATTCCGGTAACCGCCCCTGCGGTCTGCCTGACGCGGCCAATCCCTGCCAGGGTCAGCTTTTCCCGCAGGGCCGGGTTCTCCCGGCGGAATAATCCTGCGGCAGGGATTCCGCAGAGCAGCAGGCCGAAGACCGCCGCTGCCGCCCCGTAATGGCAGACTGCCGATACTTCACCAAAGGCCGATACCTGGCGGTTGCGAAAGTACACTGTGCGGTCCAGACCATAGGCCAGATAGCGTTCATTGAGCCACTGTTCCGCCGCCGGTATCGTCTCGGGCGTGCCCAGCAGGATACAGTAGCGGTCAGCCGCATAGATTCCCGCCTGGGCGCTTCCCAGGGTCTCCGCGCCTGCCCTGGTCAGCTCCTGAAAGATTCTCTCTTCCAGGCCCGGCTGTCCGTCAAACAGAATTGTGACCGGCTCATTGGATCCGTCCATGATGCTGCCGACAAAATTCTCCGGCACCGCCATCAGGCAGTCCAGATCCCCGGATTCTGTCCGTGCAATTCCTTCATCCTCTCCCACATAGACAAAGTCGCAGATGGTCTCCACACTCTCCAGGGAGCCCAGCATGGAGACCGCCTGCCTCGCCGCCCCGCCATTCTCCGGCAGGATCACACCCACCTGAAGCCTGGTGATCTCCCGGCTCCCGCTCAATACCTGAGAGGCGAAAAGGGCAGCTGCCCCCAGCAAACCTGCCAGTGCAGCCGCCCCCAAAGCCGACCAGGGAAGGAACCGTACAGCCCTTTTCAGTTCCAGTTTTAAATAGACCCAAAATGTCCCCATGGTTCCTCCTGGTTATGATAATCCGGCGCCCAGGCTGGAAAGGATGCTCAGCAGGTTCATGGCGATTTCATTGCCCACCTGAGTCCAGTCGTCCTCTGTCGCCGCAATCACATCCATCTCCATACCCTCAGGAGAATCTACTTCGCTGCTCAGCATTCTCATGTAGGCTTCCCCGGCCAGCTCCACGCTGAATCCATCTGCCAGCTTTATCTGCACAGAGTCTGCCGTATAGTGGATGTTTCTGCCCTTTTCCAACTCGTCAATGACGCCGCCGATGGTGATCGAAAAGGATTCTCCATTGGACGAAGGGGTAATGACCATGGAGAGATCACCCTCCTCGCGGCTGTAGCTGCTCTGGAAGCTCAGGCCGAAGGCTTCGCTGGCCGCCTGGCTTCCTATGGTCAGATCCCAGGAACTGTTCAAAGCCGCATCCGTGTATTCTCCGGACTTATTGAGATCAATCGTTACAGTATCCGTACCATCGGCCAGGGTCAGAGACGCCTTCAGGTTCTCTGTGGGATAGGATCCGCCTTCCAGCCGAACGCTTGCCGCCACATTGAAGGTGCTGTCCTCCTCGACCAGGAAGCCGACATTTCCCTCAGCAGATACCAGATTTCCGCGCCTGTCCACATAGACCTTCAGGAGCACATCCCCTGTCAGGACCCTTTCCAGAGCGTCCACCGCCTCGTCTGCCCCCTGGCTCATCTCTTCCCAGAGACTGGCCGCCGAAGACACCGGGTCAGATGCATCCTGACCTGTCTGAGTGTTGGACAGGCCCGCTTCATTGAGCCTCTCCATCAGTTCCATATATTCAGACATATCATTTTTAAAGGTCTCATCGGACAAAAAGAACTCTGATGTCGTCCTGAAAAAGCTGATCAGAGCATCTTTGGGGAGCACCACGTCATAGCCTGTGCAGGAGCTCTCCTGGCCATTGTAGGTGAAACTCAGAGAGTCTGACTCCGTCACCGTCATGGCTGCCTTAAAATCATTGATGGCCTGGCTCCCCTCTGTGTAGCGGTTCCAGAGCCCCTCCAGATCAAAGGCGCCGCTGTCGGAGCGGTACAGATCTGTCATATAGTCGACATAATCGTCGATCAGCTGCTTATCTTCCTCCGTAAGCGTAATACCCGAAGACTGAACCAGCGGCGAATCGGCCAGCTGGTCTGCAAGCCCGTCTGCGTAATTCAGGGAGAACACCCTGCTCGAAAGTTCCGGTACTGCCGCCTTCAGGTATGTGTCGTCGCCGTAGATCTGAAGATTGGCCAGATCCATCCCGCCATACCGGATTCCCAGATCCTCACGGAATTTTCCGGCAGCCGCGTCGCTCTTTGCCTCAATGTTGATGCCGCTTCCCGCCAACGGTCCAAACACTGTCTCGTCGGAGCTCCCGGTAAGAGAAATCTCCAGTCCCAGTTCTCCTCCGGTCTCTTCAAACTGCTCCATCAACTGGCCAAAACCGAAGATTTCCTCTGCCGGATAGACATTGTCGGATGCATAGACCCCTTTAAAGGCGTCAATGACAACCGTCTTTGGATCTTTTCGGTTGACTGCAGCAATGCCGACTCCGGCCGCCACCGCTGCCGCAGCGACAACGCCGATCACAAGACCTTTTTTCCATTTCATAGACCTTCCTCCCTTTTTTCTTAAAACCGGGCCGCCAGCTCTTTCGCCGTAAGGCCGGCCGGCGCCTCCCGGACTTTCCCGCCCTTCAGCACCAGCAGCCTGGTGCAGACTGCCAGCTCATCCATCTCGTGAGAAGACAGCAGCACCGTACCGCCCTTTTTTAAATATTCTCTCAGATACTCTCGTATGACTTCCTTACAAACCAGATCCAGGGCCGCCCCCGGCTCATCCATGATCAGGATCCGCTCCTGCCCCGCCAGGGCCGAAGCGATGGAAAGCCGCTTCTTCATACCCCCGGACAGCTTTCCCACGGGAACGCGGAGGAAATCGGAAACCCCCAGCATGGCCGCAGGTCCATTTTCCAGGTCCCGTTTCATAGCGGCGCGGTCGCCTTTGTACCACAGGCTCAGATTATCCTTTACAGATAGTTCCTCCATAAAGGGGTTTTCCTGGGGGACATAGGCGATCTTTGCCGCCTGAAGCGCCGGCCTCCCCAGAATCTCCTGGCCGTCTGCCTTCAGGCTTCCCCGGTCTGCCTTTCTGGCCCCGGCAAGGATTGCCAGCAGGGTGGTTTTACCGCACCCGTTTCCGCCTACGATTCCAACGCACTCTCCGGGGGCTGCCTGAAACGACACCCCGGAGAGAACCTCTTTTTTCCGGTAGCTTTTAAAAATCTCTGAAACCTCTAACATTTCCGCTCCTCAATACAAAAGGGCAAAATCTGCGGCCAGGGCCCAGCCTGCCCGGTTCTGCGCCCACACGCTTTCAAATTCAGATAAGGGCATGGGGCAGTCCACTTTCCCCGTCTCAACGGTGATGCTGGGAACCGGATTGTCTTTCAGCTGAAGCCAGTCCTTAAAGCCGCCTCCGCCTCCGCTGTAGAGCATCTGGTACCCGCCGGTAGCTGCCGACATCAGCTGTGCCAGGTGCTGGGATTTGGCCTTCACCTGGTTCCCCTCAATGTCCCAGTAGATGACATTTCCCATAGAATGGTAATTCAGCACGGCAGCCCACGTGCAGCCGTTGTTGATCAGGTTTACCAGTGCCTGGGACTCCGGCTCCGAGACAGGCCCGAGGCCTTTATATCCCGAGGAGGAGGGAAGCAGCCAGGTGCTGGAGGCATTGTTCCACAGGGCGTCAAAATTGTAATTCAGATCCACACCCCGGGCGTTGGCCTTCCAACGGGTCAGATATGTATCAAAATCCAGGCTCGTGCGCCCTGCAGCCGTATCGGACGCGTAACAGTTCTGGATCCTCTCCCTGAGCTCGGCCGACTGGATAGCATCCAGGCCGAACTGGCTCAGGGCAACCCCGTCCGGGTTCGACATGGGAACAAAATGTACCGCCACCTGGCTTAAAAGATCTGACAGCTTTCTTCCATTATAGCTGCCTGTATCATAAAATGCCAGCGCATCCTCGATCTGTTTCATCATCAGCAGGGGATTCATGTACTCTCTGGCATGCATGGCTCCTTGTATCAGGACATGTTTTCCGGCATTGACATTGCCGATGACAATGTCATAGATTTCCCGGCCGTCTGCGGATGTGCCGATGGTATTCACCGTCATGTGGGCGGTCCCATAGCGCGCCTTCAGAGCCTCGATATCCGTTTTCATCTGCTCATAAGAGTATTTTTCCACAGGCTTCACCACCGGATCCGATACCGTCATAGCGGTAAACTCTGTTCCTGCAGTTTCCTGATTTTGGCTTCCGGCATCCTGATCCAGGCCGATTCCCGGTCCGATCTGAGAATAATCTGTCCGGGACTGGCTGTCGCGGATGATGGTAGAACTTCCGGATGTCTCCGCACCCTCCCCGGGGCCGGCAGACTCCGCCCCGGCCGGGGCCGCTGTCTCCTGGACAGCAGGCGCGCTGGTCTCCTCAGATGAAGCACTGCTCTCCTCGCCGGGCGCTTCCATAGCCGGCAACTGTGTATCCGCAAGCGCTGCTGTCCCAGGCACCGCCAGACTTATCAGGCATCCAATCCCTATTGCATAAATTCTGCTTTTCTTCATATTCTGTCCTCTTGATGTTAAATAAAACAAGAGGATGCTGCAAAATTTACAGCATCCCCTTCTGAAAAAGTTTACTCTGCGTCTTCCACTGGTCTTGCTTTCGCATTCTCTTTTTTCGCCAAGTCACTGGGGCGCATGCTTAAATTAATCCTGCCCATCTTGTCCACTTCGATTACTTTTACCGTAACCTCATCTCCAATATTGACAACGTCCTCTACTTTGCCAACCCGGCGGTCGGACAATTTGGAAATATGAATCATTCCGTCCTTGTTAGGTGCCAGTTCAACAAAAGCACCAAAGTTCATAATCCGTGCCACTTTGCCTGTAAAAATCATGCCGGGCTCAATGTCAGTAACAATGCTTTCAATAATAGAAATTGCCTTTTCGATCATTGCCGCATCTGTGCCGCACACATTCACCGCTCCGCTGTCGTCAATGTCGATCTTTACGCCGGTCTCCTCAATGATCTTATTGATCACTTTTCCCTGTTTACCGACTACATCTCCGATCTTCTGAGGATCAATGGTAATCTGTTTGATCTTTGGAGCGTATTTGCTCAGGCTCTTTCTCGGTTCAGAAATTACCGGAGCCATCACTTCATCCATAATATACAGTCTGGCTTCGCGGCAGCGGGCAATGGCCTCCTCGATGATCGGGCGGGTCAGGCCGTGGATCTTGATATCCATCTGAATTGCCGTGATTCCCTTGTGGGTACCGCCTACTTTAAAGTCCATATCGCCAAAGAAATCTTCCAGACCCTGAATGTCTGTCAGGACAATGTAATCGTCGTCCGTATCTCCGGTCACCAGACCACAGGAAATTCCCGCTACCATAGTCTTGATCGGCACACCTGCCGCCATCAGGGACAGGGTGGATGCACAGATACTTGCCTGGGAAGTGGAACCGTTGGATTCCATTGTCTCAGAGACAGTGCGGATCGCATAGGGGAATTCTTCTTCGCTGGGCAGCACCGGAACCAAAGCTCTCTCTGCCAGTGCTCCGTGGCCGATCTCCCGGCGTCCCGGTCCTCTGGACGGCTTTGTCTCGCCTACAGAGTAGGACGGGAAATTGTAATGGTGCATATATCTCTTGCTGGTCTCGTTCTCATCCAGGCCGTCAAGTCTCTGGGCCTCTGACAAAGGAGCCAGGGTGCATGCGTTCAAAATCTGTGTCTGCCCACGGGTAAACATACCGGATCCGTGTACTCTCGGAAGCAGATCGATCTCTGCTGCCAGCGGGCGGATTTCTTTGATGCCGCGGCCGTCGGGACGCTTGTGATCTTTTAAGATCATCTTCCGAACAGTCTTTTTCTCATACTGGTAAATGGCATCGCCCAACTTGGCCAGCCACTCTTCATTCTCAGCGAAAGCTTCTTCCAGACGCTCTGTGATCACACGGATGTTCTCTTCTCTCTTCTGCTTTTCATCCGTAAAAACAGCTTCCTCCATCTCCTCAGGAGGAACGATCTCTTTGATCGCCTCAAACAGTTCTTCCGGAACCGCATAGCTCTCATATGAATGTTTGGGCTTTCCGCACTCTTCAACAATTGTATCGATAAATTTAATAATTTCCTGGTTTACTTCATGAGCCTTGAAAATAGCGTCAATCATAACCTGCTCCGGAACCTCTTTCGCTCCGGCTTCGATCATAATGACTTTCTCTCTGGTAGAAGCCACCGTCAGAGCCATATCAGATACCTTTTTCTGCTCTGCAGTAGGATTCACAATAAATTCCCCGTCAATCAATCCCATCTGGGTCATGGCACAGGGGCCGTCAAACGGAATGTCAGAAATGCTGGCTGCAATAGCGGAACCCAGCATAGCCGTCAATTCCGGGCTGCAGTCTGGATCAACGGACATAACCAGATTGTTCAGGGTTACATCATTGCGGTAATCTTTTGGGAACAGCGGCCGCATAGGACGATCAATAACACGTGAAGTCAGGATTGCATTTTCAGAAGCCTTTCCTTCTCTCTTGTTAAATCCTCCCGGTATTTTTCCTACCGCATACATTTTTTCTTCAAATTCAACACTCAGCGGAAAGAAATCAATTCCTTCCCTGGGCTTTTCAGATGCCGTAGCCGTAGAAAGAACTACGGTATCGCCGTAGTGCATGAACGCCGCACCGTTGGCCTGAGCCGCCACTCTGCCCACATCGACTGTCAGGGTGCGGCCTGCTAATTCCATACTGAAACTCTTGTACATAACGTGTCTCCTTTTTTGATTAATCTCTTTGTCTGCGGCAGAAGACCCCGAAACTACTGACCTGTACACGGCCTCCATGTATACGTCAGCGGTCTCGGTATGTTTCTTCTGCCAAATACCACGTGAAATAAACGTTCCTATGGTACAAGTATAGGGCGGAGACAAGTCTCCACCCTAAGAGAAGCAAAATTACTTTCTGATGCCCAGCTTTTCGATCAGCGCACGGTATCCTTCCAGATTTGTCTTCTTTAAATAGTCTAACAGACCTCTTCTCTGACCAACCATCATCAGCAGACCTCTTCTGGAATGATGATCCTTGGGATTGCTCTTTAAATGCTCAGTCAGCTCGGTGATTCTTGCTGTCAGAATTGCAATCTGAACCTCCGGTGAACCGGTATCGCCAGGCTTTCTGCCATATTCTGCGATAATTGCTGCCTTCTTTTCCTTGGAAATCATAGTAACATCCTCCTTAAATCTATTCTTACCGTGAACCAAGTCTGGGGTTGGAGTCATCCGACAGACTGCGTCCCGGCGTTGACATACACTTAAATATCATAGCATAGGGATGGAGGATTGTCAAACTTTATTTAATAACAATCGCCTGGGACAGATGTCTTGGAGTATCCGCGTTCAGGTTCTTCTTTTCTGCAATGTAGTAGCCCATCAACTGGCCGATAAAGCCGATCATAGCCGCGTTCTGCAGACTGTCGTAACCATAGGGCATATCCATGGTGTAATCCACATCTGTAAAGTCTTTAGATGCATTGTTTCCAATGGCAAGAATGGTGGCGCCATAGCTCTTCATCTGGGTCATCAGCTTTGCATCGCCGTCTACAGTCGCGTCATTCCCCAGCAGGATAATCATGGTTTTGTCGTCCACCAGGCTCATAGGACCGTGACGGTACTCCAGGCTGTAGTAGCCTTCTGAATTGCTCAAACTCATCTCTTTCATTTTGTTCATGCACTCATTGGCAATACCATAGTTGATACCCTGGCCCAGAGTAATGTACAGATTTAAGTCCGGATGTTCCTCCACAATCTTCTTTGCCATTGCGTCAGTGGCCTTTAAAAATTCTTCAGACTCAGCCGCATAATTCTTCATCGCTTCGATCTTGTCCTTCTGCCCGCCTGCATAATACGCCAGAATCACAGACAGATAAATCATGCTGGTAAAGGAGCGGGTCATAATCACGCTGTCCTCAGCGGTTTCAGGAGACAGGATCATAAAGTCATTGTATTTTGCGCTGTCAGCGTCGCAGGTGATAGCCAGGCTCTTTACGCCGGGATAGCTTCTCACTTTGTCGATAGCCATTCTGACCTCTGTAGTATAGCTCTTTCTGGTAATCGGGAGCACCAGCACTTTCTTCCCTTTGCCAACGTAAGTCTCCGGGAAATAATACAGCTCGGAACAGCACATTCCCTTTGCCGGAATCTTAGTACAGGTAGCAAATGCATGGGCCGCTGACTGTGCCAGATACAGCGATGTCCCGCAGCCAGTAAAAATCAGCTCATCGTATTCCTCCTTGAACACTTCATCCAATACTCTATAAATATCTTCCAAGGTATCATTGATTGCCTGGAAGGAAGCTGGCTGACCATATATTTCTTTATATGTAAGTTCACTGTTTCTCATATTTTTATTCCTCTTTCCCTCGCTTATTTTACTCTTCCCTCTGAACCTGCCAGACGAATAATCTTTCTCACATCCTCCTGCAGTTTTTCATTGGCAAACTGAGATAATTTCCAGGAGTGTCCCTGATGGTTCAGCGTCTTTAAGCCTTCTTCATAATGTTCTACGTATTTGTAACGGATCTCCGTACCGAAGTTGATCTTCGCGACGCCTAATTTAATCGCGTCCTTGATGATTTCTTCCTTCATACCGGTGCAGCCGTGGAGAACAAGAGGAATATCCGTAAATTTCTTTACTGCCTCCAGAACCTCCAGATGAATATCCGGCTCTCCCTTATAGTATCCATGAGCATTTCCAATTCCGATGGCCAGAGAATCAGGCTGGCACAGAGTAAGGAATCTTCTCACCTCTTCCGGATCCACTATGTTCTTATTTTCCATAACAGCGCCCATATTATCCAGCCGTAAGAGTTCTCCAATCTCAGCCTCCACCGGCACGCCGAAGCATTTTGCCACCTTCAGAACTTCATTGGTCATCGCAGCATTCTCTTCAATGGGCTTTGTAGATCCGTCAATCATCACGGAAGTAAAGCCAAGCTTCAAAGCTTCCATGCAAATCTCAAATCCATCGCCGTGGTCCAGATGGATTGCCACAGGCACCGATACCTTATCTGCACACCACTTGCAGACATTAACAAACCAGTCGTGTCCAGAATATGCTCCAGTGCTGACATAATGAGCCAGCATAATCGGAGATCTCAGATCATCCGCCGCCTTACAGATGGCCCAGATAATGTCATAATTGCCACCTTGAGTGTTGATAGCCGGAACTGCATAGCCATTCCGGGCTGCATCCAGCAGCATTTCCTTACTTGTTGTTAACATACTCTATTCCTCCTTATCCTTTTACTGCTCCTGCTACCAGACCTTTCACCATGTACTTCTGGAAGAAGAAGAATAATATCACCATCGGAAGAGTACCGACAATCGATATCGTATTGATCAGGGACCAATCATATGATAACTCCCCCAGATATCTTAATGCAATACCTACAGAAAGAGTTCTCAAAGAATCTGTCTGGATCAGCGTTGAAGCGTGAAGATAGTCATCCCATGACAACAGGAATGAATAAATTCCTACTGCCAGCATACCTGGCTTTACCAGCGGAGCAACCACCCGGAACAAGATCTGCAGGCGTCCTGCGCCGTCCACTGTAGCTGCCTCTTCCAGTTCAACTGGAATTCCGTCATAAAAACTGGACATCAGCATGATCGTAAATGGAATCTGCGCGGCCATCACAGCCAAGATCAGGCCTATACGGGTATTGATCAGGTTAACATCTCCCAACAATTTATACAGAGAAATCAACCGGCTGATGATAGGGAACATCTGGGCTGAAGTAAAGGCTGCCACAATCCACTGATTCCAGCGGAAATGAAAACGGGACAGTGCATAACCAGCCATAACCGCAATGAGAGTCGTCAGCACGGCGCAGCTTCCAGCTACGATAAAGTTATTTTTGTAATAAACAAAGAACTCGTTATTTTCAGTAAACAAAGAGACATAGCTCTCTACTGTCGGTTCTTCTGGAATAAACGTAGGCGGATACTTATACGCCTCCATATTGGTCTTAAAGGAGGTCATCAATACCCAAAACAGAGGGAACAGCAGGAAAAGAAGAATCACTACCAGCACAGCCCACTTGATAATACTGCCTATTAAACGATTGCGCTTCATATACGTTTCCTCCCTTCCTTACATGTCTGTATTTCTGAAAATACGGTTGAAAATGAAAACCACTACGACCATCATCAACATCCACACTGTTGTAACGGCTGCACCAGAGCCAAAGTTATTGGAAACAAACGCCTCCCTGTAGCTCAGGATTGCCATAGTTGTGGTAGAATTGTTTGGGCCACCACCCGTCATCGTCCAGAATAACGGGAACTGCTTGAAGTTTTCAATAATAGACATCGTAACGGTAACTTTGATAACACTCTTCATATACGGCAGAGTGATAAAGAAAAATCTCTGTACCGCATTGGCTCCATCCATTTTTGCCGCCTCCAGCATATCGTCGGGCACATTGGCCAGACCGGCCAGCAAAAGCAGGGTTGCCAGAGGGATCTGTTTCCAGAGAGCAGCACAGGACACGCCGAACATTGCCGTGGCTGGATTGTTCAAGATCGCAAAGTCTGTTACCCGTCCCCCTGTGATAACGTCTACCAGATATTTTACTAAGCCGTACTGTGCCTGGAACATCCACATCCAGACCAGACCGGAGATGAGGGTTGGAACCACCCACGGTACCATCATGATACTTCTGATAAATCTGGAACCCTTAATTCCTGTATTTAAAACCAGTGCCAGAGCCATGCCCAGGATAAACTGAGCGATTACTACGCCGAAAACAAATATCAGCGTATTTTTCATTGACGGAAGCAATTTTCCATTGGAAAACAGATTCAGATAGTTTTCAAAGTTGTTCCAAACTCCCGGCTCATTATTGATAATGTTTCTGACCCTGTAATCCAAAAAGCTTCTGTAAATAGAGTCAACTATTGGAACCAGGATAAACGCACATGTAATAAAGATAGCAGGGAGCAACAGCGCTAATGAAAAAATCTTATCCGTCGTATGCCTGTTCTTCCCCAGAATTCTTGTTCCTGTCCTATTCAAAATGACTCCTCCTCTCCCTCTATAGTCTTCTTATTTATTTTCGTTGTACACGTGAAGTCCCGGTCCCCACAGACCCGCCAGATCTTTCTGTCCTCCTCCGAGAACCGGTTCTTTTCCTCCATCAATCTCAGGATTTACATAAGTCAGAAACCACTGATCCATCTGTCGTTTCATTTTTTGAATAAGAGGCTGGTATTCCTCCTCATCTATCAAATTCTTATCCTCTCCTGGATCTTTTTTCAGATCGTAAAATTCATCAGGGCCGAAGGGGATTCGGTGAATGTATTTCCATTCGCGGCTGCGAATCATCCTCACCGGTCCATACTCGTCAAAGACCACAACCGTCTCATCTCCCTGATCGCTCTTATCTTTGTCAAGCAGAGCGGGCAAAAAGCTCTTGCCAGGAAGTTTTTCTGCCTCGCTGTTTTCCATTCCCAAATAGTCCAAAAGCGTCGGCATAAAATCATATCCGCTGCACATCGCCGTACATACCTTGCCTTCGGGAATACTTCCTCTGTGACTGATGATCAGCGGCACTTTAACCGACGAATCATACATATTCAGCGGAAATGTTCCATTTCCTTTTCCCCAGATTCCATGGTGGCCGCAGTTAAAACCGTTATCGCTGGAAAAGATAATCAGCGTATCATCCATCAGGCCTTCCTGCTCCAGCTTGTCAAGAATACGGCCCACATTGGCATCCATGGCTGTAACAGCAGCAAAATATCCAATCAGGCATTCTCTGGGATTTGTATATCCGGGAAGCACATCTGTTTTGGCCCATGGATGGGGCGTCTCTCTCTGTGGGCAGCTTTGAAATTCGCAGTCCTCGTACAGGTCTGTGTATTCTTTCGGATGGCATCCAATCCAGGGAGAATGGGGAGCTGTGTAATGAACACTTAAATAAAACGGATTTTCCTGGTCCTTTTCTCTGTCAATGAAATTCAGCGCTTCATCTGTAATGACATCCGTAATGTATCTTTCTTCTTCTACCAGTTTTCCATCGCGAATCATCGGAGCATTGTAGTAGGGGCCTCCGCCTTTTTGGTGAGTGTACCAAAAAGAAAAGCCTTTCTGCGGATGAAGCCCATCTCCCAAATGCCATTTTCCGCTCAGCCCGCATGTGTATCCATTTTCTGCAAGAATATCCGTGTATCCTTTCTGACCTTTCAGATATTCAATCGCAGTCTGTCCGGCTCCGCCGTTTCCCCCGCACAGGTAGTCGTGAACGCCATGCTGCGATGGAATTCTTCCTGTCATCAAAGACGCACGCGCCGGGGAACAGACCGGAGAGACACAAAAGAAATTTTCAAAACGGACGCCATGTTCAGCCAGCCTGTCCAGATTCGGCGTTCGAATTTCCTGATTTCCGTAGCATCCCAGAGACCAATATCCCTGATCATCTGTGAGAATAAACACGATGTTGGGCCGTTTCGTCCGATCACCTTTTTCCATATTTCCCCTCCAAACTTGCTTAAAGCCTTCTTTTTAAAGCTGCCGCCCCATTTCGAGGCGGCAGCCGTAATAAATCTTGTTAATGATTCATTTCTCAAGGAAGAATTGACTGTACGCTGCCCTTAAAGCCCTCAATTGCAGTCGCAACGTCTTCTTTGCCTACAGTAACTGCCTGGCCAAGAGCACACAGCTCCAGATTGAAATCATTTAAAGTCGGGAACTGATAAACCGGAACTGCTTTCTCAATAGCGCCCTGGCCGCCCTTTAAGAATTCATTGTTTACGATAGCGTCCATGTTCTCCATCGCACCTTTTGCTGCATATGCCGGAGCAATGTTGGCCAGGTAATCTTCCAGAACTTCCGGAGAAATTACATACTGGATAAAGTTCTTTACTGCCTCAAGCTGTGCTTCCCCATTGTCAACTGCTACAAAGCAATGAGACTGTAAAGTCACTTCGCCATTGCCGCTGCCTCCGGATAAAGGCATTGCAGTTGCCGCAAAGTTCTCTGCCTCCGGGTTAATCGAAGTTACGCCGTTAAATCCCCAGGTATTGTCATAGTACATAGCCAGCTGACCTAATGCAAACAGGTTTCTCAGATCCTTCGGCTTGGTATTCTGCGGATTGTAGCCCAGTTCGTCAAGATCCTGCAGCATGTTCATGGCATCCACAAATCCCTGATTGTCAACGTTAAACTGATTGTTTTCATCAAATACAGTTCCGCCAAAGTTCATGGCAAAAGACTGAAGGGAAGAGCCAACTACAGCTACAGAAGCGGTAGGCTGACCAAATGCATAGACTTTGTTGCCATCTTCCGTTGTAAGAGCTGCAAGCTTAGGTGCAATCTCCAGCATTTCCTCATAGGTCGTAGGCGGATTTTCCGGATCAAGGCCTGCCTTCTCAAACAGATCTTTGTTGTAGAAGAGGACGAAAGGAGATACATACAGTGGTGCGCCGTAAACCTGTCCATCTACAGAGTGAGCCTCCAGAACGTTGGGATAATAGTCGTTCAGGAATTCTTCATCCAGAACGCCGTCCAGAGGAGTAGCCAGACCTGCATCTACCAATGAAGGGATCCAGATCATCTCACTGAAAATACAGTCAACCCGGTCCCCGCCGCCGGCCATGTTAATCACCTGATTCAAAATTTCTCCGTAAGGAGCTGTAACCCACTCAATCGTAACATTGGGATATTCCGCCTCAAACCCGGTCTTTACTCCTTCCCAGAATGTGTCATATCCAGCTTCCAGAAGGGCGTAGTTTGCAACTTTGATTGTCACCGGTTCGCCAGAGGTCTCAGCATCGGAGGCTGCTTCACCAGAATCCGCTTCACTGCCAGCAGCCGTCGTGTCAGCAGCCGGAGCGGCCGTCGTATCCGCTTGACTTCCCCCGCCGCCAGAACAAGCTGTTGTCAGTACCATGGCTGTTGCCATTGTCAGTGCCAATGCTCTTTTTTTCATAGATAATACCTTCCTCTCTTTAAAAATTATTTTAACACAGCTTTTATGAGCCTGTGCAAGTTCCGTTTCTCACTGAACATACAACCTTTCATTACACTCGTGTGTATGTTCCGCAAAAGAGAAAGAACACATTTTGTGTTCATCGAACTGCTGTGCTTTCTCTCTCAACTAAAGTAGTATCAAAATTAACATCATCCACGCGCTTCCTTTTGACCATCTGTGTCAGCATATCAACAGTTGTCTTTGCGATCTCCTTCTTTTTCAGGCTGATCGTAGAAAGCTTTGGGGAACAAAATCTGCTGATGCTGGAATCATCAAAGCCGATTACCTTGACATCTTCCGGAACCCGCAACCCAATCTGCTTCGCAGCCGTCATGGCAATGCAGGCGATCATATCGTTTCGTCCAAAAATTCCATCCACCTGGGTTCCTGTTCGCAGCCGTCTTTTAATCTCTTCCTCCAGCTCTTCCTGGTTGTGACAGCCGCAAACAATGTTTTCCTCTCCTACCAGAAATCCGTTGGCTTCCATTTCATCTACGAATCCGCCAAACCGCAAATCATCCGGAGGACTTACATGGCCCTTAGCGCTGATCCGGTCTGCGTAGACGATATGGTTGCATCCCCGTTCAATCAGATGGCGCACAGCTTTTCTGGCCCCTTCATAAAGCCCGGTTCCAAGCATCGCTACATTTCCCGAAAACTGATGGTAGCGAATCCGCTTAAAGACTACGACTGGAATCCCCGCCTGGGAAAACTGTTCTACATATTCTGCCGGAAAACTTGCCGAACTGACAATGATTCCATCATACTGACGGCTGATGACCTGGGAAATAAATTCCGGGGTATTTCGGTTAGCGCAAAGAGAAATCAGGTAGCCGGCATCATATGCGTACTTGTCCATTTCGCTTACAATACTGCTGAAATATTCATTGGTGATATGATCGGCGATAAACAAGAGCTGATTGCTCTGTTTTCCCTTTAAAGCCCTTGCCATATTATTGGGGCGGTAATTCAGTTCTTTTACAGCTTCCTCTACTCGTTTCCGTTTGTCTCTGGCTACATAACGGTTATTGTTAATTACATAAGAAACAATCGTCTCGCTGACCCCTGCCAATTTTGCTACATCTGACCGTGTCACCCGTTCTCTGGACTCGCCCATATTGGATTGGCAGCCTCCTTTCGATACGATATACACTCGTATGTACTATCTAAATAATACAACACCCCAAGGAAATTGTCAATATGTTTTGTGCAAATATCCAGCTTTTTTCTTGTTTCATTCACTTTTTATATGTACAGGGGCAAAAAGAACAGAAACGAACTCGTTTTCAGCCCGTTGCCGTCTGTTTCGCCCCGCACACGAGCATCCATACGGATTACAGTTCAATTACAGGAATGTTCAAAATCCCGCAGATTTCTTTCAATTCATCTGCAACGTCATCCCATACCAGACTGTAGTGGTGAGGTACGCCTTCGTCAATGATCGTTTCAATCACTTCCCTGACAGGGCGTTCCACCTTTACATTGGCCATGATTCCTCTCGTATAGCGATCCATGTCCACAGCCTCTCCCTTCATCAGGAACAGCTTGTACTCTCCTCCAATATTGCAGAACCTGGCCACCGTCACAACTCCCGGTTTCAATGCACCCCAGAAGGCGGTCCCCTGTCCTGCCAGCGGATGATTCCGCATCAGCAGTTCATACTTGGGATTTGCCAGAGACGGCGCAGCGTTTCCGCAATGCCAGAACGTCATAATATTGTTTTCTTCATCGATATTGATCATATCTGTAATAAAGGTGGGAAGACCTGTCAAATAATTTTCTGCAATCTGAGCCAGCTCCGCATCCACATCGCCTTCACAACCTATATGTACGCCGTCGTCTGCAAGCCGACCGAGAACCGCACAGGGCGTAGTATGGAGATTTCCCATTTCCGGCCAGCACTTAATTACACCGTAATCATAGCCTTGCGCCTTCATCACTTCTTTTAATGCAAGATACAGTTTGGAGTGGTTTTCCAAGTGACCGTCAGGAAGCGTATCCATATTATAGGTTTCTTCCATTTTTTTCATATCAGCCTCATACGCCTCTTTTGGCAGTTCGGCCATCTTATCAAAAACAACTTTCAGGTCTGTTTCCTCAATCTTTACGCCAAAAGTACGGCGAATCAGTCCCTCGTCGAACGCACAATTGTAAAACGCAGTCGGCCGATATCCCAACAGACCCAGATTTGTGTGGCGCATTGCTTTTACCGTGTGGTACGCCAAAACCAGGGATTTTACCTTTTTCGCTGCTCTTTCGTCCTCTTTGCTTCCGTATACTGTGTAATAGACTGCTCCCAAACGTTTCAAAGCCGCCGCATTCATCGTCATAGAACAGAGAGCATTTGCGTACAGACGGGTGTTTTTTTCAAACGGAAGCTCATATGGAGCCCACAAAATAATCGGCACTCCGGTCATCTCCGTCAGATAAGCCGCCGCATCGTCACCTGTAAATGCGCCATAGACCATAATCATAAGATCAACTGACGCTCTCTTAAATTCTTCCGCAATCTCTTCTAAAGCCTGCCTGGTACAGCCAATCTGACTTGCCCTGACCACATCCACTTGAGGAAAATTTTCTTCCAGCCAGGTGCCATACTCGCTATTTCTCTGTTCTGGCAGTTCCTTGGGCCACCGCCCAGAATAAGTCGTTACAAATCCAAGGTGAAGTTTGTGTTCCATAATCTCCTCCTATATTTTGTACAAATGTCTTATTATAAACACGTGTGTATATTGTTTATATTACCACGTTTTATTGTTTTGTCAAGAATTTTTCATGCCAATACACCAATAAAATTCAATCCAATCCCCAAAACCAAGGTCAGACCTACCAATCGATACATGCTCCATCCCTTCTGCCTGATCAAATAGTACATAAAAGCTGTATACAGTACGGGCAGAGCTCCCGGAAGCAGCGTGTCTAAAAACGACTGGAGTGCAAACACATTCGTTCCCTGACTGCCAAAAGCTATCTCTGTTTGGATATCTACATTGGTCACAACCAGTCCGGAAATTACAGCAACGCCAACCATTCTGGCGGTTCTGGAGACCGGCCCCAGACTGTCTTTTAATTTCTCAGTCAAAGAAGTCCCTAATCTGTAACCCAGCGATTCTGAAAAAGATTTCAGCCCTGCCAGGAGCAGATTCATCCCCAAAAGAAATACCAGCGGTCCGGCAATTAACCCTTCCTGAGCCATTGATGCTCCAATCGTAGAAAAAACCGGTGCAATGCAAAACTGTACCAGCGAATCACCGATTCCCGCTAAAGGCCCCATAAGAGCCAGTCTGATATCTCTGGTATCTTTTGTAGAAAGTCCACGATTCAAAGTGACCAAATGAATACTTGTAAGAATGGGAAGAAAATTTGGATTTACGCTGCAGTAGCTAATGCTGTCCTTTAACGCCTGACGAAAGTCCTTGTCCTCCGGATATAATTTCCGAAGAGCGGGAAACATGATATTGGCATACGACAACCCCTCGTAGTTGCCATAGTTATATCCATTCTGCAAAAAATATGCACGAAACGCCGTCTTTCTCGACAGGCGGCGCAAATTAGCCTCCGACAGCCGGCAGACACCTGTCTCCATTTTTATGTTTTCCTTCAAATTACCGCGACTCATTTGATTTTGTTGATTCTGATCCTGTAACTCACTGACAGCGCTGCCTCTCATATCTCTGAAAAAATCCATAAGGGCAAATGCTGCTGCGGCAAGTGCTATTCCGATCACCGGCATCCCCAGATAAGCAGCCGACACGTATCCCAAAAACAAAAACGGTACAATCTCTCTGCTTACCATAACTGTCAGGATCACGGCAAATCCGACAGCAGGAAGGATTTTTCCGGCTGTTCCAAGACCAGCCGTTACCCAATCAGGAATCAGATTAATCAGTTTTTCCAGACTCTCTACCTGGAATGCTGCCACAAATCCAATCAAAAAGCCTACGCATATAAAAAGGATAATCGTAGAATTTGCCATTAAACGAAATCTTTTATAATGTCCTTTTTCTACTGCTTCCTCGGCCTTTGCCACAAGTCCCGTGGAAAATGTGTAAATTCCTGTAATTAAAAACTGGATCAATACGGCAAAGGGAAATGAATAGGCCAGAGCCGCATCCACATCAACCCCGCTTTCTTTCATAGTGATAGCAATGATCGCTCCAATAATTCCTGGTCCTACCGGATTTGGCGGTACTGATCCGCCTGAAGAAACACCGAATCCCAAAAAGGCCAGTTCCCCCACTGCCCCCATCATAAGCCCGGTCTCCAGGTCTCCCAAAATTACTCCCACCCCCGCAGCCATCACCAGACAGCGAGTCAGGTAAGTTCCTGTCAGCATTCCGGTCAGACAGATACCGGTCCACACACCAATTAAAACGCACTGGATCAGACTGAGTTCCATCTTCGCCCCTCCTCTTCGCATTATCAACACGAGTGTATATAGGGCTATCTTAAAGGGCCAAAGCTGAGTTGTCAATATATTTTCGCTTTCTATTTCTCGGGGATTTTAAACGGCAGATAGCCTGCCGAGTACAGAATCGTATCTGTATCCGGCAGGCGTTATCTTTCTTACATATATTCGCATCGGTATACAGAAGGACAACACGCTTCAGCCATGTAAATTCGGACGCTAACTTCGGAAAACTGCTTTCAAAACTTTTTTGCAAACATTAGTCGTAAATACTCTCTACATCCCAGT
>CAJFOF010000076.1 GCA_904395885.1 uncultured Lachnospiraceae bacterium | reverse complement strand
TGCCGTTTTCCTGCATAATAGTCTTATGAATATTTTACAGAAGATTTTTAAAGACCATTTTGAAGAAATGATCTATATCCAACATCCCCGTGACTCTGTCATCGAACATGTAGAAAAAATGATCAACTGCGGCGATCCTTCTTTTGGTGGGGCCATGTATTCCTGTCCGTCCTGTGGAAATTTTAAATATGTCCCTTTCCGCTGCCATTCCCGGTTTTGTCCTACCTGCGGCAACATGTACTCCATTGACAGGACTACTTCTATGTCTTTCAAGATCATCGATGTCCCTCACCGTCACTGCGTTTTTACCATTGCCAGACAACTACGGCCTTTAAAGTTTTAAAGGAATCGAAGCTCAATTCTAAACATCTTTATAAATTTAGTTAAATATCGCTTTCACTGAGAGCAAAATCCCAGATGGCAAGGTTCTGCTCCATCCGCTCTCTGTGAACCGATTTCGGGATCACCACCACTCCTCGCTGTACGTTCCACCGCAGAGCCACCTGGGCAGCGGTCTTTCCATACTTCTGGCCAATCTCTGTCAGAACAGGATGGGTGAAAATTCCATGTTTTCCCTCTGCAAAAGGTCCCCAGGCTTCGGGAATCACACCGTATTCCCTCATAAGAGCCAGCGCATTCTCCTGCTGGAAGAATGGATGCAGCTCTACCTGGTTCACAGCGGGAATCACCTCCACTGTCTCGCACAAATCTGCCAAACGGTTTGGATAAAAGTTGCATACGCCGATGGCGCGAATCTTTCCGGCTTTATACGCTTCTTCCATAGCCCGGTAAGCGCCGATATAATCTCCCATAGGCTGATGGATCAGATACAGGTCAATATAATCCAGCCCTAACTTCTTCATGGAAGTGTCAATTGCCTGTTTTGCCCCATCGTAGCTGGCATCCTGTACCCACAGCTTTGTGGTAATAAACAATTCTTCCCGGGGAACCCCGCATTTCTGGACAGCCTTTCCTACCGCCTCCTCATTCATATAGGCAGCGGCGGTATCGATCAGGCGGTACCCAGTGCTGATTGCGTCCAGAACTGCCTGCTCACATTGGGCTGGGTCAGGCACCTGAAATACGCCAAACCCTTCCAACGGCATTTCCACTCCATTATTTAATACGACAGTATTGATCTTCATTATAATTTCCTCCTTTTATTGATAGACAACATCTGTCCCTGTATAGTTTCAACCCAGATTATGTTCCTCCCACCAGATATAGATGTGATCGACTATCTCTTCATTGTTAAGTTCCTGGAACGTATCTTGTCTGCACCAGTGATTAAGATTGACCATGGGGCGACTTTCCTGATTCATACAGAGATCTACTAAACGCTCAGGAAGAAAATTACTTACGCCGATGCGCGAACCGCCTCTTCATTCGAGTAGGATACTGCTGTGTCCAGCAGACGATAACCGCTTTCTCAGCAATAACCCCTTCCCTTTTATAACCCAATTGTAATTCTTTCCAACGCATAAGTACAGTGCCGATTATGCAACATACTATAACCAAAATGCATACTGATCTTGCGTATACTCGTTCTGCATAGTATAATATTCTCAATATTTAAGGGGGAGAGACGCGAAATGTTTGAACTATATCAATTAGCTCAGCTAATCGCATTTGCAGAGTGCGGCACTCTGGCTGGCGCGGCTGAACAGCTTCATTTGTCCCAGCCCGCCTTGAGCCGCTCCATGCAGCGATTGGAGGCAGAAATGGAAGTGTCTCTGTTTAAGCGCCAAAAAAATAAAATTAAGTTGAATGACAATGGAAAGTTAGCCGTAGAATGTGCCCAAAAAATCGTTTGGCAGGCTCAGGAGATGATTCGTTCAGTACAGGACTTTGATCGGAAGCAGCGCACAATTCTTGTCGGTTCCTGCGCCCCGGCACCATTGTGGGATATCCTTCCTGCGCTGTACAATCTATATCCCGATCTGACAGTTTCCTCTGAGCTGAGAGAAAACGAGCTTCTGATAAAAGGGCTGAAAGACGGTACTTATCAGATGATCATATTGCCTTTCGAGGTAAATGAGGAGGGAACTGTCTGCAGGAAATTCGGGGAAGAGCATCTGTTTTTTTCTCATCCGCCTGCTCATCCTCTGTCTGGCAGCAGTTCCCTCTGTCTGCAGGATCTTAATGGGGAAACCATGCTTCTTCGCTCTAATATCGGTTTTTGAAAACGAGTGATCGAGTAGGAGGCGGTGATTAGCCGCCGTCCTCTCACACCACCGTGCGTACCGTTCGGTACACGGCGGTTTCAATAGTTGACGTG
>CAJFOF010000075.1 GCA_904395885.1 uncultured Lachnospiraceae bacterium | reverse complement strand
TATTCAAAAACTGCTACTTTTTTTGAAAAAAAGTGGCGGAAACATGTACCTGGGGCTAGCCGCCGCGCTAGCGGCTTGGTACAATATTAAATAGCAATGAGCAGTGCGCGAAAGATGGCAGGCGGCCAGTGCGGCGCTTGCGGCGAAGGCTGGCGCCTGCCATCTTTCGGCATAGGGCGAAGCCCGTAAGCGAGATGGAGCGGAGCGGAATCGAGCGCCGCTGCTCATAACAGCTATTATACCTGTGCATGCCGGTTTCTGCGTGCGTCGAAAGATGGCAGGCGGCCCATTTGCAGCACCAGGTTCAGTTTTAAGAAAGAGGGAATATTTATGCACGATAGGATGGATCTCCACACTCATACGATTGCCAGCGGCCACGCCTACAGCACACTGACGGAAATGATCCGGGCAGCGGCAGACCAGGGACTTGAGCTGTATGGCTGCTCTGACCACGGCCCAGCTATGCACGGCACTCTGGGCGCCGATTATTTTATCAACTTTAAAGTCATACCCAGGGAGCTTTTCGGCGTGAAGATCCTGATGGGAGCCGAGCTGAATATTCTGGATCCAGCCGGGTCTGTAGATCTCTCGGAAAACATTCTGAAAAAGCTGGACTACGCCATCGCCAGCATCCACCCCACCTGCTATACAGGAAAGACAGCCGCAGAGAATACCTCCGCCTATCTCGCCGCCATCAAAAATCCTTATATTCAGATCATCGGCCATCCGGATGACGGCCGGATCCCAGCCGACTATGAATCCCTGGCAGCCGCAGCAGCAGAGCACGGCAAGCTGCTGGAGATCAACAATTCCTCCCTGTCGCCCAAGAGTTTCCGTAAAAATTCCCGCGAAAACTGCATCGCGATGCTAGAACAGTGCCGCCGGTACCGGACCCATATCATTGTCAACAGCGACGCCCATTTTTACTGCGATGTGGGCAATCACGAGCTGGCCGTGGATCTCTTAAAGGAAATCGGTTTCCCGGAAGAACTGGTGGCAAACACCTCTCTCCAAAAGGCGGCCCAGTTCTTTCCAAAAATAAAACAAGTTTTCGGCAGCTAATGCAGGCCGTATAAAATTTCATGGGTGGATGCGGCTCATATGAGCCGCATCCACCCATGTCTGTACTCTGCCTTTCGGCAGTGCCTCTTCTTTTATCTTGCCCTTATCTTATGAAACCCAAACTCCCTGGTCATCTACCTGGTAGCCGTCCGGCGTCATCTGGGATTGATACATTGCTCCCTGCGGGACGCCTGGATTGTCCATAACACTGAACTTCCAGATGTCATTCAGGCGGTTCCATCCGGTAATTCCGATGGTCATCGGATTGAAGTAATACCATTTTCCATCAATCTGCTGCCATCCCACTGCCATTGAACCGTCAGCCTTCAGGTAATACCAGTAACCGTCCAGAGATTCAAAATACCATCCGGTTCTCATATATCCGCTCTGATCGAATGAATACCACAGTCCTCCAATCAGTTTCCAGCAATTTGAAGCATAGCTTCCATCCTTGTTCTGATATCTCCACCGATTGTTTACCAAAATCCATCCATCCGCAAAGCTGCCGGAGCCTCCGTCTCCATCGCCGTAATCGCTGTATCCTCTGCTCCCCGAAGCCTTCTTGCTGAATTTAGCAGTTACCTCGGTATCCTCCTTCAGGCGGAAAGAGTATTTTCCATCTCTGTTCGTCTGGACATGTTTTCCATTGACGGACAAAAAGTCCAGCTTATAGCCGCTGTCCGGACGCGCCGTTAAAGTAATCGTGGTTCCCTCTTCAGCTCTCATCCGGTCTGCCGTTACAGTTCCTCCGATTATTCCTTCATCTATAAATATCTCATAGACTGCCTTTTCAGGGTCTTCCGTTCCTGGATTATCTGGCTCTTCCGGTTCTTCCGGCTCCGGATCATCCGGCTCTTCCACTCCTCCTTCTGCTTCGTTTGCCAAGAACAGCCTTCCCAGTCTTGTCAAAATAAAGCTAAGAGTATTATCCGCGCTGTCTGCCTGCACATCCAGAGGATACTGTGTGCCGTCATCTGAAACGATTGCCGCCAGAATCGGCTTCCCGATATCAATTCCGTCCGGAACAGTAATTGTTACTTTGATAGGAGCTTTCTGAGGAAGGCTGTTCCGGGTTCCATCCTCTTTCTCTCTAAATAAGCTGAACAAAAAGTCGAAGAATGTATTTTTCTCAACAGGTTTTCCGTTGATTTCATCCGGAACCGCATTGCCCGGCGTTGCCGTTCTTGCTTTTGTCCTTGTATTGCCTGGCGTCGCAATATCTGCCTCACTGTCTGCGTTGCCCGGCGTTGCTACAGCTGCTTCATTTCCGCTGATAACCAGCACTGCCGTAGAGGGTTCTGCCGTTGTGGACGGCCGTATGCTCAAAATCATTCCCTGAGCATTCACCGGTTCCAGGCACTCAGCGCCTGCCACACTCTCCGAGTACTCCATAATCCCCCACTCTTCTTCATACAGTGCGCCCAGCTCCAGAATCGAGTCCATCAGGTAAGCTGCCAGCCTCTCGTTGTCTGCGCTCTGGACAGCAGCTACAGCTTTTCCTATTGCTTCCTGTGCATCTTCACCTTCCTCAGCTGCTTTAAAGGCGGCGTCGATCAGATCCTGGATCTTCTTCATATCCTCCGGGAGTTCCGCGACAGCATCGCCCCCCAAAGATACGTATGCAGTTAAAGTCAGTCCGGATTCAGTCTTTGCAGTGATCTCCAAAGCACTGTTCGTTTCATTTGCATCAATCGTCAGTACGCCATTCTCGTCAATCACGGTTCCCGCTGACAGTTCGCTCTCAAATCCTTTTACTGACCACTCTGCAGTTCCTGCTGCCTGGTCATAGTCGCGAACTTCAAATGCCTGTTCCCCGCCTTTTTCTGCTGTTGCTGCTGCCGGGTAGATTGAAGCTGCCAGCTGCAGTTCTGCATAGGAAGATGCTCCGTTAGTCCCCTTCATTGCGAAGCTCAGCTCCACAGAGCCGTCATCATGCTGTTCACAGCTTACGTTCTCGTCCATATCTCCGACTGCAGAAACCGGCTTATCGATCGTGAGCCTGATCGTCCCCGTGTTCTTCATAGTCGGGTCTGAAACAGCTACTGTCAGAAGCCCTTCATCTGTTTCCTGAAGCATCACAGATGCCTGGCTGTCACAGGTCACATCGCCCACCTGTACGCTCTTGTCTTCCCAGAAGTTAATTCCTGTGATTCCAAGGCCTTTGTGGTACACCGCCTGGGCAGAAGCCGTATTCATCAGCACAGTAATCTCAGGATTCTGAGCGTACTCCATCGTCTCATCCGCTGTCGTTTCCGGCAGAAGGACGTAGCTGTAGGAAGCATCAGACGGATTCTTTCCATGATCAAACCACATTTCCAGATAATCCTGAGTGCTCTCTCCTTCAGACGTTCCGATATCACTCCAATTTCCGGTTGTTCTGGCTCTGCGTGCCTGGATCTCTGTGCCGTCGGATGGGAAATAGTATCCAGTCCCTGCAGATTCGCTGCCTTCCAAATGAGCCCATTTTACATTTTCAAAAGAAGTTCCAGAAACATCCGCACTCCGGTCCAGAAGCTCAGTCAATTTTGCCTCTTTGATCGGAAGATTGGTTTCTTCCCCGTCTACGAGGAACGTATTGTCTGCATTCTCGCCCAGTCTTCTGTTCTCTACCGTTGTCTCCACAGGCAGATCCATTCCGCTGTTTGTAATGCCTGCTCCTAAAGCGACGATTTCATCGTCAAACATAAACCAGGATTTCTTTCCCTTCAGATTCGGCGCATAAGAAATCGCACCGGTATCTCCGCTCTTTGCCTTGTCGCTGATGGCCCCTGAGAAAGCCATACCACTGATTCCGTAATCTCCGATTGAGCTTCCTCCTACCCAGCTTTCGTAGGAGCAGAAATCTCCTCCCTGCGCATAGCCAGTGCTGTCCGGCTGTCCCGTTCCGATATTCACCGGAACCACAGTCGTTCCAGGAAGCCTCAGCGGATTCACAGTATTCCAGAAATTATCCGTATACTGGTCCTGATCCGAATCATAAATATATGTCATTCCGTTATTCTGATGCCAGCCCATCCGATTTTCATCATTCATAATTTCTGTATTCTGGATTCTTTCAGAATACATAGAAACGGCAAACAGATAGTTATCCGTTCTGTGGATAGCTCGATCCATCAGAGGGAAAGATTTATGCATCGGCGGCACATACGCCTCGATGGAGCTGTCAGCCAGGATATCCTGAGCTTTCGCCTTGATTGCCATATTTTCAGCCCCAGTCAGGCTGTCAATATATTCCGGATCACATTCCAGCCAGTACTTTAACGCTGACAGGACAGTTGCTCTGGATTCATCGCTAAGAGAATCAACCATCTGGAGAATGATCGTCATTGCTTCTCTTCCTGACGCCTGATTGCTGCTGGCCGGTCTTGCGACAGAGCGTCCCTTCAGGCTGTCCAGCATTAATCCCCGGTACATGGCGCTTCCAAAGCCTTCTACAATATAATATTCCAGATTCTGCTGCACTTCATCCGGATACTGCCAGGGTGTTCCTCCGATCAGAGACGGAATCTTTACGCCGCCCTTCATAAACTCAATGCCATAGGAGCCAATGTATGGCACACGGCTGTGATCCAGATAAGAGCCATCCGGATAAAAGCCGCTGGCGTAGCCTTCCGCCGCTATTTTGGTGCTGTCTTCCACTTCCTGAATCACGAATGTCTCAGAAGATGCCATCATCCCTAAATAGATCAGCTCGTTGTCTTCTCTGAGGGCCCCGATACCCACTGCTGTAGTGGAGCAGTCAACCAGATTGGCCCCCTGGTTTTCCCTGTATCCCTGGGCATGTGTGCTGGCCGTGCCGACTGCGCCTTCAAAGTACGGATCCGGCTGGAAGAAGTACAGCCCCTCCGTGTACTGCATCACCTGCTCTTTGGTAAGCCCATCGTAAATCAGAATCAATGCAGGAATCAAATCTTTCGGAATCCCTATCTCCCAGGTCCACCAGTTATCTGTCTGGCTCTTCGGCGCATAACATGTTGTGCACAGATAATCCAAAATATTTGTCATATCCTTCAGCAGATCTGGATCCTGATAATACTCGCTTCCCTCTGCGGCATAAGCCTCCGCCATGGACAAAACTTTTTTAAAGGCAGGCCTGAATTCCACCGCATCGTCTTCATATGCAATCTCTGCATTCCCTGCAGCTCCCTCATCTTCTGGCCACGGAATATCAGGGCAGGACTCCTGTCCTTTATAAGCGTAGGCGTCCCATGCTTCTTTCGCCGCCAAATCAATATTCTTTAAGATTTCAGCTCCGCCGTCCTGGGAAGCCAGGTTGGCGCCGATCAGAGATTCTTTCCATGTCTGGCGGATCTTCGCATAATCTTCACTGGACGTCTGGGGCAGGGTTGACGGGTCTTCATGCAGGATTTCTACCTTAAATATCTTTTCCTTTCCCTGGTCATCCTCTGCTACCAAGACCAGATTTCCCTTCTCTTTTGCCGTCACAATTACGTTGCCGTCCGGCAGGGTCTTGATCCCCAGCAGATGCTCCGCACTGGTGTCGCCGGCAGTTCTGGTCCCGTCGGTTTCGCCTTCTTTCAGCTCCCTCTTGATCTTGCTGCTCCCTACATTTCTCAAGTAGGTTCCATTAGGCTTCTGGAATTTAGCGCTCCAGGTAATGTTGTCAGAAAAATCGTCTGGCTTCTCCACCTGTTTTTCCTCACCGCGCACCAGAGTGATCTCATCCCCTGTCACTACCTCCGGAAGCTCATAGCTTACCTCCAGGCTAACCGGTTCATCCATCTTGGACACATCCAATTTCAGGTATAATTGGCCGTCCTCAACCGAAAAATCTTCCAGAGCGCTGCCTCCGCTTGTTTCCTTCACATCGACAGCCTCAATGCCTGCCGTTATCTCAATGTATCCGGATGTCTCTTCACTGGATTTTGCGACAATAATGCTGGCTGTCTTTGCTGCATCGTCTTTCTTAACAACGACAGAAGCCGGCTGAGTCACCGTCAAATCTGCAACTGAGCTGGCCACCGCAGTCTCGCCTTCGGACCACTTGTTTACAGCTACCGTTCCCTCTGAAGCATTCTCTGCGGCCTGCACCTGTTCCGTATTTGACAGCACGGTATTTTCCGGCTCTGCCAGCGTGATCCCGTTAAAATCTGTCTGCATGCCGCCTGCCTTCAGAGTATACTGATAGGCGCCGTCCACCGGCTCCACCCACAGTTCAAATTGCTTCGGTTCTTCAGCGCCGTCTGTAGAAAAGTTGTACCAAACCAAGGAGTTTGTGATAGTATCCTCAAAAATATACTTCCACTGCAGAGGGTTGCCCGTCCCTGACAAATCAGAAGCTGCCATCCAGTTTCTGGCATGGCTTCCCTGGGTCGGAGAATCTACAACACTGCTCCAGCTGTTTTTGGGGTCTGTCTTACTGACCGCATCCAGAACTCCCCGATAGCCGTTCCAGGGATTGGGCAGAGCCGCCTTCGTATTCTTTGTCACCGGGACATTATCAACCACTGTGATTACCTTATCCTGGCTGGCGCCTGCATTTTCAATCCCGGCTCCCAGCAGCAGGATCTCGTCCTCAAACATAAAATACGATTTCACTCCAGACAATTCCCCGGACAATTTGATCCCGGCAGCCCCTGCCGTTCCTTCTCCAGTGTCCATGGACGACTCCACCTGGGCCTCAGCCTGTCTGGCTGTGTTATCCGCCTGAAGGAACATGGTCGCTCCCGGAATTTTGTCCTGATCTGTGCTGTTCCATGGTTCCTCCAGATTGCTGTTCTTAGAAAGAGATAACCCACCGGTATTCAAATCAACTTCAGCCTTATAGCTGTCCGTTGAAATACTGACGGTTGAGTTTACCCCCCCCCTCTCCTGCGGAAGGGCTTGTGCACTCATAACATTTCCGAGACTCATGGCTGTGATCAAAGCCGCGCTAAGCCCTTGCCGCATTTTCTTTTTAAAATGCATACTTTACCCTCCTCTTCAATCCGCTCAATTTTATTCAAATTTTACAGATTGTTTCTATTTTTAGCTATTATAGCACGGCTTTTGCACAATCCTTTTATACTTTTTTTAGTTATTTTTGTTTTATTTCTATATTTTCTATATTTTACAGCAGAAAAATCTTATGCTCTTCGCAGACTTTCCGCATCTCGTCAGGCCATACGCTGGCCTGGACTTCGCCCACATGGGCCCTGTCCAGAAGGAGCATACAGAGCCTGGACTGGCCGATACCCCCTCCGATCGTGTACGGCAGCTCTCCTGCCAGAAGCATTTTGTGGTATGGCAGGTTCCTGCGGTCATCACAGCCTGCCTTGGAAAGCTGCTCATCCAGAGACGTTTCATCTACCCGGATTCCCATGCTGGAAATCTCCAGGGCGCACCCCAGCGTCTCAAACCAGAATAAAATATCGCCATTCAGCTGCCAGTCATCATAGTCCGGAGCCCGGCCGTCATGGGGTTCGCCGCTGGCCAGCTTATCGCCGATCTTCATCAGAAACACGCAGCCGTATTCCTGGGTAATGAGATTTTCTCTCTCCTTAGGCGTTTTGTCAGGATACCGGTCTTCCAATTCCTGGGTAGTGATGAAGGCAATGTCCTCCGGGAGCTTTTTGACTGCCTGCGGGTATTTGTACCAGACTTCATGCTCCATGTGTTTGATTACCTTAAAAATCGTTCTCACCGTAGCCTTCAGGGTATCCAGGTTCCGTTCCTCTTTTGTAATCACTTTTTCCCAGTCCCACTGGTCAACGTAGCAAGAATGAAGATTATCCAAATTCTCATCCCGCCGGATGGCATTCATATTGGTGTAAAGGCCCTCGCCCGGCTGGAAGCCGTAGCGCTTCAGCGCCATTCTCTTCCATTTTGCCAGAGACTGAACCACTTCCACAACTTCTCCCGGTTCTTCCAGGAGATCGAACTGGACCGGCCGTTCTACGCCATTCAGGTCGTCATTCAGGCCAGAAGCCTTTTTTACAAAGAGAGGGGCCGAGATCCTCTCCAGGTTCATTTCTCTCCCAAACTCTTTCTGAAATGTATCCCGAATGTACTTGATCGCTTCCTGAGTCTCTCTGACTGTCAGCCGCGGGTCATATCCTTCTGGTAATATCAGCATTGTCTCTTCCTCCTTGCGCTAGTCTCACATATATTTGCTAATGCTACCACTATATGAATGTTTCTGCAAGAAAAATTTGCAATTCAGGCTGTTTTCAGCCCCATTCTTTTTCTAAAATCTCCCAAAAAGTTTTGAGGAGCATAAACGCCAGCGGGCCCAGCACAACGCCCAGGGCGCCGAACAGCTGCAGCCCTGCGTAAAGAGCCGCCAGGGTTTCCAGGGCTGACAGCCCGATTCCCTTTGCCATCATTTTTGTCTCCAAAATCTGCCGGATCAGATAGCAGGCTGCATAGAGGCCGGCAAGCATCAGAGCCCTTCCCCCATGTCCCCCAAGCAGCTCCGCCGCCGCCCACGGGATCAGCACTGTCCCTGTCCCAAGCAGCGGAAGGGCGTCCAGAAGCCCGATCCCGATTCCCAGGAGAACATAGTAGGGGTTTCCGATCAGCCACAGTCCTGCCGTGCAGACTGCGCAGGTCAGCATAAGGATCACGCCCTGGACTCTCAAAAATGCCTTTCCAAAAACCGCAAACTTTTGGTGGAGCAGTTCAAATTCTTCCCGGAACAGGGATCGCTTCTGATAGTTTCTGACAGCTTCCAGTTTTCCCAGGGTCAAAACTGTGGCCAGGAAGACCACCAGCAGGATCACTGCAGCTTTGGCTATCCACTGAAACACCGTCACAGAGCTGACCATCAGATACGGCATAGCCGCAGTTTTCACTTTTTCCCCCAGTTCTCTCAGCATATCCTGCATCAGCAGAACCACATACCCTTTTTTCAGATGGAGTGCCGTCTCCACCTGCCGGCAGTTGCCTGTCAGCCAGCGGTCAAACTGCCGGGTCATCTCCGGCAGGGAGTCAGCCAGCAGCTTGGCCTGCTCCAGCAGGCGCTGCCCGCCAAAATAGATCCCAGCAGACAGGGCGGCAAGAATCAGCAGCAGCTCCGCGCCGCCGATCAGCTCTATCGGGAACCTGACGCTCCTGCCTTTCCAGCGGAAGGAAAGTTTCCTGCTCAGCCATGCGGAGGACGGCTCCAGCAAAAGTGCCATTCCATAGGCAGCAAAAAAAGGAATTACGAGGGGCAGCAGGTACTTGCATCCTGCGTACACCGCTCCCGTAATTCCCAATATAATAAGAATCTTCTTCAGTTTCTCCTTCGGCTTTTCCATGGACTCACCTATTTCTGATTCGTACTTCCTTTGTACAATCTATAGTATGAGCAAAAGCCGGCCGGATATTCAGTTTTCCGGAAATTGCTTTAAAATCCCTGTTCTGGGTTCGGCTGTAAATTCCATAATCTTTTTGCTGACAGGGTGGAAAAAGGAAAGTTTCCATGACCACAGCGCCAGCTGGCGCCCCGGAATTTTTTCTCCGTACTTGCCGTCCCCCCACAGCGGCGTTCCGTGTCCGGCAAACTGAACCCGTATCTGATGATGCCGCCCAGTCTCAAGATGGACTTCCACCAGGGAAACCGGCTGGTTTTCCACAATACGGCTGCTCAGCAGACGGTAAGAGAGCGCTGCACGCCTGCATCCATCCACAGACTTATCCACAATTTGTGAAAAGTTTTGTTTCTCATCTTTCCTCAAATAATCCACATACTTCCCTTCTTTGTCCACAAGTTTTCCACAAACCGCTGCAAGATACGTTTTCTTCAGTTTTCCCTCCGCTATCTGCCTGGATAAATCGGCAGCAGCCTTCTGATTTTTGGCGTAAACCATAACTCCGCCCACCGGCTTGTCCAGCCTGTGGACAACTCCCACGTAGGGCGGTGTTCCGGATGTGGATGCTGTTGTGGATAACTTGGCCAAATGTTTCCGAAGCTCGCTGACCATATCCGGCGCAAAGCTGTGCCTGGCCTGGGAATCAATCCCCGGCGGCTTTACCGCCACAATCAGATTCTGGTCTTCATACAGTATCTCTATCATATCTCTCTCCCGAATGTAAAATTTCTATTAAAACCCTTGCATCTTTTCAAAAAAAGTGTATAGTATTAGATATAGCTCTATGTAGTTTTAATTACTATGTGTAAAGGTTTTTATTTTCTATATCAGCCGCCCCGCCAGGCAGCGAGGCAGAAAAAGGAGGTACCTCTATGTCGTCTAAATTTTCTAAGATCAAAGATCCCGGAAGCGCCATCACTCACTTTATCGCCATGGCATTGGCCATCATTGCCGCTGTTCCTCTGCTAATGAAAGCAGCCCGGGAACCTGATCACATACACGTGGTCGCTCTGGCAATCTTTATTGTGAGTATGATTCTTTTATATGCGGCCAGCACCACTTACCACACACTGGATATTTCACCTAAAATCAATAAAATCTTGAGAAAAATCGACCATATGATGATTTTTATCCTGATTGCCGGCACCTATACGCCGGTGTGCATGATTGTCCTGGGCGACAGAACCGGATGGCTCCTGCTGGCTCTGGTTTGGGCCATCGCCATCGCGGGGATCATCATCAAGGCGGTGTGGATCACTTGTCCCAAATGGTTCTCTTCTGTGCTGTATATCTCCATGGGGTGGGTCTGCATCCTGGCAATCACCCGGATCGTCCAGGCACTCCCGGCAGCCGCTTTCGGATGGCTCCTGGCAGGCGGCCTGATCTACACGGCAGGCGGAATCATTTACGCGTTAAAGCTGCCAATCTTCAATGCCCGCCACAAATTTTTCGGTTCCCATGAGATCTTCCATCTGTTCGTCATGGGCGGCAGCCTCTGCCACTATATTATGATGTATGCTTTCGTGGCATAATCCTCAGGCGGTTCCTTTCTGAGAAAGAACGGAGCCGCTTTTTTCTGTCCCTGAGTCCCTGGCCGCGCAGGGGGATTCCCCGGCTATCAGTTTTTCTTTCTGGCGCCGGGTCATCTTTTTGACCGCCGCTTCCCGCCTCATCGCTTCTTCCTTTGTCCCGAATTCCTCATAGTAAACCAGCGCCACCGGCCGCCTCGCCCTGGTATATTTGGAACCGATTCCGGCGTTGTGAGCTTTCAGTCTTTTTTCCAGACAGTTTGTCCAACCGCAGTAGAACGTTCCGTCAGCGCATTCTAAAATGTATGTATAATTCATATTCTGCCCTCTCCGGCTATGTAAACGGTAATAACGCTTCATAAAGCGCCACTACCGCCCAGGCTTTCCCTGTAATCTATGATAAAGCATCAGCTTGATGCACAAGACGGCCATGCCTTGGCAGCCTCCGGCGGATTTCTGTGCCCGGATTGCTGCCGCCAGCGCAGCAACCGGCATGCCCTGTCATAACCTTGCTGCGGTTATGATACTATCATTATATCACGTATTCTCCCAAAGGTGTATGTCCCGGTTCTTGTGCCTTCTAATTTTTTATCGCAATTACAGTTCTGTCTTCCAGAATCCATGGAGATTACAGTAGGCATAGACGGCCACCGGCCTGTCGCCGCCGGCCACGAGAAACGTAACCTCCGCCGCCTCATCCGGTTTCAGGTTCCGCCTCTGGCAGCCCTTCTCCGTCTGAAGATAGATCCACTGGATACTGTGTTCCTTTGTCATCGGATGGGGCGCGCTCCCCACGCAGACCCGGACTTCATTTCCCTGAACTGTCACCTGGGGAAGATGCTTTTCGCTGGCCCCTTCTGTCATAGTTGCCTCCAGCAGCCCCATAGGTTTCTGGCAGCATTGAAAATTCTCCTGGTGAACGCCCCCGATCACCTCAATAACCGCCTGGCCGTGGTCTCCCATCAAAAATACTGGTTCTGTACTGCGGTTCATTTCCTAATCCCTCCTTCTAAAAAATTGCCAATAAAAATCCCACACTGCACCCAGAAATTTGAGTACAGTATGGGTTATCTCCAAAAATCACGAATTTATCCCTGTGCCACTTCTTTTACCAAAATCAGCCTGTTCCCCGGATAAATCAGGTCGTCAGCCAAATCATTCATTGCCATGATGCTTTCCACAGAAGTATGGAATTTTTTTGCAATTTTCCACAAACTGTCCCCCGGCTGGACGATATAGCCTACAATCCCCGGCATTTCCTGCAGCTTTTTTAAATCCAGGGGCTGCTCCTCCACATCTGTGATCACAGTCTCGCAGACCGGCTGCATCACCAGGATATCCAAGGCCACTGAAGCCCGGATTTCCACAGAATCCCCGCCCATCATGGCGGCCGTAAGCTGCTCCAGGGATGGAATCACCTGATATACGCTGTCTTTCTGGATTCCCGGAACTTCCGCAGTGCAGTGAAATGGAACCGCACGGACTGCCGACTGGATCGGGGCGCTGTCATCACTAGTGAGATAGAGAAGAGTGACCTCCACGGCTCCGTCTACAATCAGCTGATTATCCCCCGCCTCAATCTCATCTATCTTCACGTTTCCATCGCTGTGGCAGATCTGGAGGATCCGTTCTGACTGTTCCAGGGAAAACTTTTCCACCGCCCGGCACTTACAGCTGTTTTTCATCAGAATCTGCTCAAAGCAGGCTTCCTTTGTGACTGGGATCAGCTCCCGGTCCATGGAGTAGACATCGCTTAGCAATTCTATCTGCTGCTCCTCATACAGCTTCATATCCAGATCCAGCACTGCGTCCACATCCAGGTCCCTCATCTCCCCGTCGTAGTCCGGCCTTGCCTCTACATCTTTGTGGGCCAGCCGGATCTTTACCATGGGGATCATCTCTTCCTCTGCCTGGGCCAGTTCCACCTCACCGGAGAACGGGATAGTCTCTTCCCACCACTGGACCGGAGCTTCATCTCCCTCCCCTGCGTAAATCACAAATACCTCCAACGTTCCTTCCAGACCCATTCTCCCGTCTCCGGGACGAACCGAAACTCCTCCCAGACGCATTTCCTTCCACAGCATCTGTCCAATATTCAGTTTATTCCCTGGCAGGGACAACTGTTCTTTGATCCGATATGTATCCTTGCGCCGGGCCGCAATATCCGCCAGGGTGATGGTCTGCTTCTGCTGGAGGACGCCAGTGTCCTCAGGCATTTCATCCCCTTCGGCAGCTATGGCCGCAGCGGCATCCGCCTCATAAAGACTCTCCACCCGAACTTCCAGAGTCACGATGGCCTTCACCCCCAGTTTCCGGGAATTGACCATCCCTGTACTCAGGTCTTCCAATTCTGTGTTCAGGCTTACATCATCGTGCTCTTCCAGGCCGGGCACGTTAATGGCTTCCTCAAAGGGGATCGATCCCCCTAGGGTCTGCAGGCCGCCCTCCGCTCTCCGGTAAAGAACGGAAAACTCCAGTTTGCCCTTTACCAGAACCCGCTCCCCCTGATTTTTTACCGACTCTATCTGAACCTCCCCACTGTCCAGAAGGACCTGGGCCATATCATCCATAGTGTCCGGCACGATAAAATCGTCATCCAGAGTTACCTGTGTCGTGACATTCCCCTTCCACCGGTTCATATGTATCTGCTTTTTCACTAATTCCATACGCCTGCCCGCCTTTCCTTTCCTTAGAAAAGTGTATGCAGGCAGAAAATCAATTATGCACGGCGAGAATCGTACTCATCTGTAAATCTCCGACGTTTTCCCTTCTGTACATAGCCGATGCAGGCGTCCAGGTTCACGTTCTCCGCACTCCGGAAAATGTTAGTGTCTACATAAGGATTGATCTTTTTCAGCTCCCGGATCAGCTCCTTTACCTCCTGGCGTTTGGAAGAATGCACTCCCTCTTCCTCGTTCTTCTCTCTGGCGATCTGCTCGGTAAACCGGCAGGCGCACTGAAGAAATCTCAGCCCGTTAAAATCCTTCCAGGCCAGAATTGCCTCTTCCTTTACAAGATACAGCGGGCGGATCAGCTCCATTCCCGGGAAATTTGTGCTCCACAGCTTGGGCATCATCGTGTTGAACTGACCTCCGTAGAGAACGCTCATCAGAATCGTCTCTATGGCATCGTCGAAGTGATGTCCCAGAGCGATTTTGTTGCATCCCAGCTCTTTCGCGTGGGCATACAGATATCCTCTCCGCATTCTGGCGCAGAGGTAACAGGGCGACTGCTCCACATCCACTACAATGTTAAAAATATCAGAATCAAAAATGTGGATGGGAATATTCAGCTTTTCAGCATTCTCCTCGATCAGCTTCCGGTTCTCCGGATGATATCCGGGGTCCATCACCAGAAATTCCAGCTCAAAATTCATTTTTCCATGGCGCTTGATCTCCTGCATACATTTGGCAAGGAGCATAGAATCTTTTCCCCCGGAGATACAGACCGCGATCCGGTCCCCCTCCCGAATCAGCTCATAATCATTGAGAGCCCGGGTGAAGGGCCGCCAGATCGACTTGCGAAACTGTTTTATGATACTCTGTTCAATTACACGGTATTCTTCCATGAGTCTGTCTCATCCTTTTTCATTGTTCATTGTTCTTCTTCTGACGGTCTCCCTGCCTCTGAAGGCGCAGTGCCGCCGGACAGTTTTTCTACCAGCGCTTCCAGCCTGGTCACCTTCTCTTCCAGCTCTGCGATCTTTTCTGTAGTGTCCCCCAGCATCTCAACAGAGGCATACTTTTGCTGCTTGGGGAGACGAACCCCATCTTTCTTCACAGGCTTGGCCGGAATGCCTACTGCTGTTACATTGCTCTCCAGTGGTTTCAGCAGCACTGCGTTGGCCGCAATATTGCAGTTGTCCCCCACCTCGAAGGCCCCCAGGATCTTTGCCCCGGCTCCCACTGTCACATTGTTCCCCAGAGTGGGGTGGCGCTTTCCTTTATTAAGGCCCACACCGCCCAGGGTGACCCCCTGATAGATGGTACAGTTGTCTCCCACTACCGCTGTCTCCCCGATCACCACGCCTGCTCCGTGGTCGATGAGAATTCCGTGGCCCAGCTCTGCCCCCGGATGGATCTCGATCAGGGTAAAGAACCGGGCGAACTGAGAAATCAGCCTGGCGATGAAAAACATGTGGTGCTTATAAAACCAATGGGCAAAGCGGTGCCAGATCAGAGCGTGAACCCCCTGATAGAGGATCAGAACCTCCAGGGCGCTTCTGGCCGCCGGGTCCCGCTCCTGAACCGCCTTCACATCCAGCCATATATCCTTAAAAATCATTTTTGAACCTGCCTTTCTTTCCATTCCATTGTCGTATCAATGCCGTAGGGTCCTTTCGGCTAGTATATCATATGACAGGGATGAAAAAAAGAACCTTTTTCCCGCCGGAAGGCAGGGGCAGCCAGACAAATCCTCCTTGAATTTCGAATAGCCATCTTTTATAATCGTTTTATACGGACCGACCGGCTATTGTTAATATCAGAAAGGAACTCGTCTATGAAAAGAAAACGAAACATTTTGCTGTTTGCCCTCTGCCTTGCTCTCTCTGTATCTTCAGTCTGGGGCTGTGCGGCCAGCACCCCTGAAACGACAAACTCTCAGACTGAATCCGAGCCCTCATCTGCTCCCCAGGACGCAGGGGCGTCTGCTGACCAGGATAAGGGGCTGATCCCCGGCAGTACAATCGCCGGATTTACCGTGGAATCTGTAGAAGAAAATGACTTTTTAAAAGCGGATCTGATCACCTTCACCCATGAAAAGAGCGGTGCCCGGCTGGCTTATATCCGCAACAGTGACCCGGAACTGGCTTTCGGGATTTTCTACAACACCCCTACTGTAGATGAGACAGATACCAACCATGTTTTTGAACACGGCATTCTCATCTCATCAGAAAAATATCCCAGCAGCAATCTCTTTTTCGATCTGGCAAACAAAAGCTACAACTCATTTATCAATGCGTTTACCTACGATACCTTTACCGGCTACCCTTTCAGTTCAGAAAATGAAGATCAGTTTCTCAATATGATCGATGTTTACCTGAGCTGCATGGCCGCGCCTGGTATCCTGAACAACGAAAACATTTTCAAGCGCGAGGCCCTGCGCTATGAGCTTTACAATCCCGAGGATCCCATCACGATGACGGGAACTGTTCTATCAGAAGATTTCAGCTCTCTGACTGACACCGCCAGCGAGGCTGCCAATAATGTAGTCGATGCGCTCTATCCGGGTGAAACGGCTGCAAACAGCATCGGCCGCGCTCATCTGAACTATCAGGGGCTGACCTATGAACACACGATCGAGACCTATGAGCGGTGCTACCATTTTGATAACAGTCTGATGCTCCTGTACGGTGATATGGATTATGAAAGAATTCTTTCTTTTCTTGACCAAGAATACCTCTCCAAAGCCGAGTCCTCCGGAACAGACCTGTCTTCGTACAAAGAACAACAGACTGAAGACGGCCATGTAGAAGCAGTTGTTCCAAGCCCTGCTTTTCAGGGGGATGCGTCAGAAAACGTATCTCAGATCGATTACGCCATCAGTCTGTCCGGTGAAGACTGGGAGGACCTGCTGGCCTGGAGTATCCTTGCACAGGTCCTAAACCAGGAAAACGGAGATTTCATGCAGCTGCTGCGCGAGAGAGGAATCCAGAATCAATGCAGTATCGGCATCAACGCTTACTGTGCCAAGCCCTATCTGTGCTTCACGCTATACCAGGCTGAAGAAGAACAGAGCCAGACTTTCCGCCAGGCTGTCCTGGACGGGCTGAGTGCGGCAGCCGCTGGCGGTGTGTCGGAGGATACCCTTCGTTCTATTCTAAAGCAGGCAAAAACCTCCGCCTATCTGACGCGCAACACTTCCAACGTGGGAGTCAATCTGTTCCCTGACATTGCCAACTATTGGACCCATACCGGGGAAGTGGATTTTTACGGATTATACGAAACCGTTCTGGAAAATCTGGAGGAAGACAGTGAACAGCAGATCGTCAAATCTCTGGCCTCCAATGCTCTTTCAGCAGGGAGAACCGCCCTGGTAACGACAGTTCCCACCCCGGGCCTGGCGGAAGAGATCCTGGCGGAACGCGACGAGTATCTGGCTCAAATGAAGGCAAATATGAGTCAGGAGGAAATAGAAGCGCTGATTCAGGAAACGGAGGCTTTCAATGCATGGAATCAGCAGGAAAATCCCAACAGCGATTTTCTCATTGATCCTTCCCAGATACCGGACGAAGAGGTGTTCGACGATTACACCAAAATGGAAGAAAACGGCATTACCTTCTACGAGATCCCTGCGGATATTGAGAAGGCTGGTCAGTATGCCCTGTATTTTGATACCAGCGGATTTTCCAATGAGGATATGTATTACGTGGAGCTGCTAAAACTCCTCTGGGGCGAGCTTGATACTGCTCGGTATTCCGCCGAAGAAGTCCAGTCCATGGTAACCGAGTATATCTACTCCTTCGCTTTCGATAATCTTTATCCCGGCAGCGAAGCCGGCAAGAACCATCATCCGATAATGAAGATCGAATGGACAGGGCTTACCGAAGATTTTCAGACGAGCCTGGAGCTTTTACTTGAGCTGACCGGATCTACCGATTTCTCTGACAGCGAAAAGATTCTGGAGCTGATCGCCCGGTATAAAGATTCTTATGATTTATCCAGGCCAAGCGATCCTCTTGTCCTGGCTTTGGATCTGGCAGCGAGTTATTCCTCTGACTCCAAGGCTTACAACATGACTGTCCGGGGCCAAGGGTTCTACCATTTCCTGGAGGACATCCAAAACAGGCTTTCTTCAGAGGAACAGTATGAGGAGCAGTTAAACAGCCGCCTCACAGAGATTTCCGAAAAGCTGCTGACCAGAACAAACCTGATTGTTGTCTATGCCGCCCCGAAAGATGAACTGGACGGTATCCATCAGGCTGCCGCAGACATCCTGGCCGGACTTCCCGCACCAGAGGCGCAGGAAACCGCCTTTTTGCTTCCTGATCGGGTACAAAAGCTGGGCGCAGTGATTGAGAGCTCCGATCAGAATACGGTTCTCTTTGGCTTACCTTATAACCAGGAGGATTTTTGCGGCAGATATGTCCCATTTATAACCGCATTGTCTGACCGCTACCTGATTCCCCAGCTTCGGTTCCAGAACGGCGCTTACAGCGCCATTGCCACATTCACCGCCTACTCAGGATCCATGTATTTTTACTCTTACAGTGATCCCAATGCCGGTGAAACAACAGAGATTATGGAGCAGGCAGGAGATTATCTGGCCGAAATGGCATTAACGGAAGACGACCTGAATGGCTATATCCTCAACAGTCTGGCCAGCCTGACCTACTCAAGAGGTATTCTCACTCAGCCCATGTTGATCATAGAGAATGAGATCAGCGGAAACTCCCCTGAACAGGCCGCTGACACCATCAATGATATCAAAAACGCCTCTTTAAACGATCAAGAGGCCGCTGCTGACTGTATCAGCCGAATCATAGAGTCTGCCGGAATCGCCACTGTCGGCAACGAAACCGCGCTCCAGGAAGACGTTTCCTACTATGACCAGGTCATCTCCTACCGCAGCAAATAGCAGCAAAGGCGCCGCACAACCATTCCCCGGCATTGCCGTATGGTTGTGCGGCGCCCCGCATTTTACTGAAAAATAACCGGCTCTTCCAGGTACTCTGTCTGTACCACAATATACGGATAGGACGGCTCGTTTCCCACATCCTCTCCTTTCTCCGGCCCCAGAAGTTCCGTATCAAAGACGATGGAATTATCTGTCAGGTACAATTCTTTTACCGCAATGCTGTAGCCCCCGCTCTGCTGCTGGCCGTAGCCATTTACAATATAAAGCCCCTGGTCGTTGGTATAAGTCAGCTTAAAGGCCTCGGCCTTCTTTTCGTTGATCAGCTCCTGAAGCTCCTGTGGAACATCCTGATCCCCTATTACAGTAAATTCCAGATCCCGCACCTTCTCACCGCTGTCTTTTTCAATTCCAACCGCACCGCAGCCGGATAAAAGGCCCGCAGCTATCATGAGACACAGCCCTGCTGCTAAAATCGCTTTTCGCCTCCATAGGTTTCGCTTCATCCGCAGCCTCCCAAAGCAGTTGATTATTATCAGTCTATTCGCCAGCCGTGATCCGTATGCTTTTTTCAGAAATTATAACCGTTCCGACAGCCCCCGGATATCCATAGCAGAGCTTTCCTCAAGGTTCCCTTCCCTATAGACACCGGCATTTTCTTTTCTCGCTGCCAGATACCGGAACAGCCCCCTGACTGCCAAGTTCGTCGCCAGAGTCAGCAGTGACAGTACAAAAATCTCATTCGATTTGGCGGAATCCTGCAGTTCCTTTATTTTTGTTGGAATCACAGCAGTTCTGACACCTGCGATAAATATAGCTGCGTTGACAGCGACCATAGCGTTTATAAAATAATAGCTGAAGACTTTCAGCAAAGTGGTCATGGCGTTGGGAGTCACCACCCGGACGATTGTTTTCAGCCAGGTATCCCCCATTAAAAGGGCCGTCGTCTCCCATGACGCGTTCATTTTAGACAGACACCCCTTCATCATCCGGTAAGGGAAGAAAAAGAAATGGACCACATTGCAGATTACCAGTATGAAAAATGTATTCTCAACCGGCGTTCCCGAAAAGGCAAAAAGAAAGGCAATGCCGATTACCATGCCAGGAATCCCCTTCGTCATCAAGGCAATACGGTCAATCACCCTCTTGAACCGCTTGCTCAGATTGCTTCTGGCCACAGCCAGGGCCGCCCCATATGCAGTCAGTGAACCAGCCAGAGCCGTCAGCCCGGCTACCAGTAAAGCGTTTTCATAGACGCTCAGCAGAGACTGATCGGAAAATGCCTGCCTGATATGCTCTGCAGTAAAGCAGAGCCGGTAGGGCCATTCTTCCGTCAGTGGAACCGCAAAGACCACTGCGAAGATACTGAGTACCCAGATCAGAATCCCACAGGACACCAGCCCGCACAGAATGTCCCTTAGCTTCCCTCTGCGGATCTCAACAGGAGCTCCCTCATTGCTACGGATATTGTACCGCCCCAGACAATGCAGCAGAAAAATGCTCAGGGCGGAGGGAATCAGCATAAGCACTGCCATCGCTGCGCCCCGGTTAAGATTGGGAACACTGCCCAGTATTTGGCTGTACAGTACCGTGGCCAGCACCTCAATTTCACCTCCCACAGACGCCGGAATCCCGTAATCTGTAAAGCAGAGGACAAAGCACTGGACAAAGGAGGCCGCCAGAGTCCCCAGGAGAGGCCGGAGAATCGTTCCCAAAAACGTCCGGAAAGGGGAATCTCCCATAACCCTGGAAACGATCATAAGTTTCTTGTCAATAAAGCTCATAGAATGAACGATCAGCATAAATGCGGTGGGAAGGGTATAAATAACATAGCCTAGCCATAGCCCCGCAAAACCGGAGTTCCCCAAAAGCCGTCCCCCAAGAAGCCTGGTAATAAGTCCCTGTTCTCCGAAAGAATAACGGATTGCAAATCCGTAGGCAATCGTAGGCAGCAGCATCGGAGCGACCGCCGCCAATCGGATAAACCGCTTCATTTCCTTCGGGACATTCGTGTAATAAATGGTATAGGCCAGGACAAAGGCCAAAGCCGTTACCGCCGCCGCGCTGGCAAAAGAGAGCAGAATGCTGTTGCCAAAAGCCACAAAAAATCCCTTCCCGGTAAGGATTTCTCCATAATGTACCAGCGAAATGCCGCCCTCCCCCTCAAATGATTTTCCCAGCAAAAGCAGAAGGGGAACCAGGAGAAAGATCAAAAAGACGCCGATCACAATCCCATAAATCCCTTTGATTTCCTGTTCTTTTATATGTTTCATCATATCTTGCCCTCTTTCTGTGGACCGTCTCTTCAGCCTGCATAGCCGCTATTGGCACGGGTTGCCGATGATCTCTTCTGGCTTTATTATAAAAGGTCTCAGAAATTTCTTCCAGATTTGCCAGTGTAAAATTTTCTTTACAATTGCCAGT
>CAJFOF010000074.1 GCA_904395885.1 uncultured Lachnospiraceae bacterium | reverse complement strand
TCTCAGAAATTTCTTCCAGATTTGCCAGTGTAAAATTTTCTTTACAATTGCCAGTCTTTCGTTCTCCGACGCTTTATGTTATAATCATGGCTAATGTGGAAAGCCCATTTAACAGCACCGGGCTTTCTCTTTCTTGACAGAGGAGGATTTAAATCATGCTATATTTTGAAAATGATTACTGCGAGGGGGCTCATCCGGCCATTCTAAAAAAATTTATAGAGACAAATATGGAAAAACTGCCCGGATACGGCATGGACAAATACTGTCTGTCTGCAAAAGAAAAAATCCGGGCCGCCTGCGGCTGCCCTGAGGCAGAAGTTTATTTTCTGTCCGGCGGTACTCAGACCAACGCCACTGTCATCGCCGCCGCTCTAAAACGGTATGAGGGCGTCATCGCCGCATCTACCGGACACATCAACGGGCATGAAGCCGGAGCCGTGGAATATACCGGTCACAAAGTTTTGGGCCTTCCTCACACAGACGGCAAACTCTCCGCATCGTCCCTTGAAAATTTCCTTGAAACATTTTATGGCGATGAAAATCACGAACATATGGTCTTCCCCGGCATGGTCTACATTTCCCACCCTACAGAATACGGTACCCTGTACTCCTGCCGCGAACTGAGCGATATCTCCAATGTTTGCCGCCGCTTCCAGATCCCGCTGTTTTTGGACGGAGCGCGCCTGGGTTACGGCCTGGCATCCCCTTCTTCCGATATCACTTTGCAGGATATTGCCCGGTACACGGATGTATTCTACATTGGCGGCACAAAAGTCGGCGCCCTGTGCGGTGAAGCTGTGGTATTTCCTAAAAAGGCACCGGAGCATTTTCTGACCATGGTAAAGCAGCAGGGCGCTCTCCTTGCCAAAGGCAGGTTATTGGGAATTCAGTTTGACGCTCTGTTTACAGACAATTTATATTTGGAAATCAGCAAAAATGCCATCGAGACGGCTGAAAAGCTAAAAGAAGCGCTCCGCGAAAAAGGGTACCGGCTTCTGATGGATTCGCCCACCAACCAGATTTTTGTTGTTTTGGAAAATGAAAAGATGAAAACTCTGGGAGAGAACGTAAAATTCAGTTTCTGGGAAAAGTACGATGACAGCCATACCACAGTAAGATTCGCCACCAGTTGGGCGACAGACATGAAAGAACTTGACGAGCTGATCCGGCTTTTGTAGGAAAAATATAGATGTCTGAAAAAATTGAGGAAAGAAACATGAGAAAAGTCATTTTATTTATCGCAATGAGTCTTGATGGATATATTGCAGACAGAAATGGCAAGGTAGATTGGCTGAATGGTCAGGACGACCATGTAGAAAATCTTAATACATACTCGATTTTTATTGAAGGCGTTGACACTGTCGTTATGGGCTGGAATACCTATCACCAGATCATAACGGAATTATCTCCGAAGGAGTGGGTCTACAGCGGTCTGGCCAGTTATGTCATCACCCACCGGACTCCCGCTCCTGCGGAGCAAATAACTTTTACCCAGGAAAGCCTCTGCAGCCTTGTTCGGCGTCTAAAGCAGGAACAGGGAAAGGCCATATGGATCTGCGGAGGCGCCGCCATTATCCAGCCTTTGATCCTGGAAGACCTGATTGATGAATACTATATTTCCATCATACCGTCCATCTTAGGCGACGGCATCCGGCTCTTTGGCAAAATGCCGGCAGAAATGAGATTAAATCTGATCTCCACACAGACCTATAACGGCATAACAGAGCTAGTCTATTCCCGCAGATAGGTTATCAAAATACCCGGAGGAAAGATCATGGTAGAATGTCTTATTGTAGGAGTGGGAGGTTTTATTGGGGCTGTCTGCAGATATCTGCTTGGACAGATCCCCTTGCAAAATAACTGTCCCTTTCCTCTAAAAACCTTTTTCATAAACATATTGGGGGCCTTTGTTATCGGAATTATAGCCGCATCCGCATTAAAAAATCACTCTATCAGCCCCCGAACAGTCCTGTTTCTAAAAGTCGGAATATGCGGCGGATTCACTACGTTTTCTTCCTTTGCCTTAGAAACCGGCGAACTGCTGAAAAGCGGCAATATCGGAATGGGATTCCTGTATGCTGTTTTAAGCGTCGTTGCCGGAATTTTAGCTGTATTCGCCGGTGAAATGATTATTTCCTGCCGTTCCTGACTTTGCAAATCATCTGAGTCATGGTTCCCATAGGGCAATATACGCACCAGCTGCGAGGTTTAAACAAAACCATCGTAATGAGGCCAAGGATTGTAGAGGTGAGCATAACGCTGTAAAAGCCGAAAGCAAATTGAGCTGTCCCAAGGTGGAACAGCGTTCCATGGTAGGCCCACTGCCACGGAAGCTTAAATGTCCAAAGCAGCGTCACCGTCTGCTTCAAATCTGACACTCCTGCAAACACCAGATATGTATTCCACAACATCTGGAAAAACATCACAAAAAAGAAAATCAAAAATCCATACCGGAATCCCTTGCTTTTCATCCATTTGGGGATATCTCTCTTTCTGGACAGTCCCGCTCTCCCTCCAAGGAGACCAAAAAGCTGACCGCGGCCGCAGTACCGGTTGCAGTAGCCTTTTGTCCCTTTCACTGCGGAGATAAGCAGGGGGATAAAAAAGCACAGAAGCCCAAGCCACGCAAACAAAATATTAAAGAAACCCAGGATCAGATAGGTAAGGGATAATATCCACAGATAATCGTACCAGCGTTTTTTCATCTCTCTACCTCCTGAATCTCAATCACAGATGCCGGACATTCTTTGGCGCACTTTCCGCACCCCACACATTTTTCTTCCAGAACTTTAGCCGCAATCCCTTTCCAGATTTCAATTGCTTTCATAGGACAGACTTTCACACAGCATCCACAGGCAACGCACATATCTGCATCAACAAAAGCCCTTCTCTTTTTTCGGATCTTTTTCTCCATTTTGTGACCTCCCGAATTTGATAGCAACAGTCTATCATATGGGCAAAGTCTCTTCTGTGATATCATCACATAACAGGGCCGGCAGACGGCACGCTTCCGGTCATTCCGCAATCAATAGGAATTTTTTTAGTTGCCCTAGTAACGTATAAAATTTCTTAGGATTGAATATGATGTAAAAAACGTTCTCAGGGGTAGACCCATGAAGGAATATATCGAAGAACGGGCAGTCGCCATTGCTAATTACATCATAGACCACAACGCAACGGTGAGACAAACAGCGAAAAAATTTGGAATCAGCAAATCTACAGTGCACAAAGATTGTACCGAGCGTTTAATCACGATCAACCCCTTCCTTGCCGAGCAGACTCGAAAAGTTCTGGATATCAACAAATCGGAACGCCATATTCGCGGAGGCCTGGCAACTAGGGAAAAATATCAGCACCGCCTGCAGATGTGCAGCAAGCAGGAAGAAGAATGAGGGACAGAGGGCCATTCGAAGCGGATGGCTCTTTTCTTTTCGCCCGTTCAGTGTTATGATAAGCGTATCGCGGCTCTTTTCATCGCCCTTACTACATGATCAATACATAGGAGGACTTATGGAATACACGGCATATCAGCTTCTCTGGTTCTTTTTAATTTACTCTGTGGCTGGCTGGGCCATCGGCACGGCAGGCGCCGCTGTGAGAGAGAAAAAATTTGTAGATGTGGGATTTTTATACGGGCCGATTTGCCCGGCATACGGCTTTGGCGCCCTGGCTTTCGCTCTCTTTCTTCCGGAGCTGAAAAATCAGATTTTTTTCCTGTTTCTCGGCGGCGTGATCTTGTCAGCGGCTGTGGCCTTTTTCACAGGCTTCGTGCTGGAGCGGATTTTCCACCGAAAATGGTGGGATTACTCCCGGAGGCGGCTGCAGTTTGAAGGCTATGTCAGCCTCCCCTACAGCATTGTATGGGGGCTGGCCGCAGTCCTCTGCATCTGGTTTGTAAATCCCCTGCTTGACCGGCTTATCACGCTGATTCCCAAAAACCTTGGGAATATTTTTCTGACCGTGTTTTACAGCATCCTGGCGGTGGATCTCTTTGGTTCCGTTATCGGAATCCTGAGCCTTCATTTTCGCATTAAAAATGCACGTCTGGATCTGGTAGAAGAAGTCTCAGAGGGCCTGCAGAAAGCTGCAGACCAGCTTGGAGCCGGGGTGGCAGGATGGGTTCAGAAACGTGTCTCCAGGGCTTATCCACATCTGGCCGCAAAAGAACTTGTAAAGGCTCAGTTAGAGGCTCAGCGCAAAAAGGATCTGGCCAGAGAAAAAGCCGGTGTTTTTGCTGCCGGCTGCGGTTTCTATAAATTGTTCTGGCTGTTTTTCCTGGGTTCTTTAGTGGGAGATATCACGGAAACCATCTTCTGTCTGGCAACTACCGGCGTCCTGATGAGCCGGAGCAGCCTCGTGTACGGCCCTTTCAGCATTGTCTGGGGATTTGGCTGCGCTCTGCTGACTGCCATTTTATATAAGTATAAGGATCGCAGCGACCATTTTATTTTCATCACCGGCACGGTTCTGGGCGGTGCATACGAGTACATGTGCAGCGTTGCTACAGAGCTGGTCTTTGGAACGGTGTTCTGGGATTACAGCGCGATTCCCTTCAATCTGGGCGGCCGCATCAACCTTCTGTACTGCTTTTTCTGGGGAATCGCCGCAGTCGTCTGGCTGAAGCTCCTCTATCCTGTTTTTTCCAGATGGATCGAGCGGATTCCCAAAAAGGTCGGCGTCCCCCTCACCTGGGTTCTTGTGGTCTTCATGGTGGTGAATATGGCGCTCTCCGCTCTCGCTCTGGCCCGCTATACAGAGCGTCAAACTGCTTCTGAACCCTCTTCGACCGCTATAGGCCGGTTCCTGGACGACCATTTTGATGACGCGCGTATGGAGAGGATCTATCCGAATGCGATATTAGTCGAATAAAACAGACAGCCGCCGGCTCCAATTTCTCTGGTTTGCCGACGGCTGTTTCACTTTCTATCATCTTTTTATTCTACGCTTTCAAATACAACATACTGCTTCCCGTAATTTCCCCACCAGGTATATGCCTTTCCATCCTGGAATGCAGGTTCCAAATAGACAGTGGAGAACAGCGCCTCCTTTTCGTTCAGCTTCGTGATGATCTGAAGCAGACTCTCATCCGCCTCAAAGATAATATCGCTGTCCGGATCCGGAGCCGTCCGAACCTTTTTTTCTAATTCCCGCAGGTATTCCCCTTCTTCCGGATTTAAAAGAGAAAGGACTCTTCGGGTCTCTTCGGGCCGGAGGCGGAAAAGATAAAAATCCACCCACACGCCCTTTCCGCCCCGAAGAATCCGCTGGGAACAAAAATATTCACAGGCTTCTGTCCCGCTCATGGATACAATGGTGCTTTTATAGTCCTGCATCCCCTGGACCACATTCTCCACATAGATAACCGGCCGCCTTTTCAGATCCTCTGCCGTCATTTTCCTGCTCCTTTCTGCGAGCACTATAGAACGTCGGAAAAATGAGGTCTCAAACGCTTAAAGACCTTTAACCCAATCAGCATCAGCACAGCCGTCACTGCCCAGAAATACAGTGACAAGGTGGGCCGTTCCCAGAACCAGTTGCCTGTCAGCATACTGTCGCGGTACCCCGTCACAATGTAATAGACCGGATTGATCTTTAAGACCTGTTCCAGCCAGGCAGGGGCACTGGGAAACATAGATGGGGACCACATGATCGGCACCAGCCACATTCCGAACTGAAGGCAGATGCTAACGATCTGGGTCATATCTTTAAAGAACACCGTCACGGCGCTGGTCAGGTAAGAGATTGCCAGGGACAGCATGGATGCCGCAAAGGCATAGTAGACGATCTGGAGCCAGGTCAGCATCGGTACATTTTTCCCTGCCAAAAACATTCCAAACATAATAATAACAAAAAAGCAATGGACGAACAGGCTGGACACAACCTTCAGTACAGGCAGAATCTCCACCTGAAAGACAACCTTTTTGACCAGATAATTGTATTCCTGAAGGCAGTTGCTTCCCGTGTTCAGCGCCTCGCTAAAGAAAAACCACGGGGCAATCCCCGGCACCAGCCATTCAACGTAAGAAGAATTCGGAACCGGAGGTGCACTCTTAAATCCGTAGGGTCCGAAGATAAACCAGTAGATCAGCACCGTCACGATAGGCTGGATCAGCATCCACACTACCCCAAAATAGGAACCCACAAACCGTTTTTTAAAATCAGCCTTCGACAGTTCCCAGATCAGCTTTCTTTTTTTTACCATCTCTTTTATCAGAGAAAGGACGTAATTCATATCCTCTTTCCTTTCCTTATAAGCCCGGTACTCACCTAAAATTTAAATGTATCCTGGAAGCCTCCCCATTTCTGATCTTTTTCAGAAATAATCAGCTTCATTCCTTCCGGAATCGGCCAGGCCACACCGATCTCAGGATCGTTCCATGCCAGACCGCCCTCATCTCCGGGATGGTAAAAGTCTGTACATTTATATGCAAACTCCGCTTCGTCCGACAGGACTAAAAAGCCGTGTGCAAACCCTTCCGGGATGTAGAACTGCTTTTTATTCTCAGCAGAGAGTTCCACACCGAACCATTTTCCATAGGTTCTGGAACCGCTCCTTAAATCTACAGCCACGTCGAACACTTTGCCCCGCAGAACCCGCACCAGCTTTCCCTGAGGGAATTGCTTCTGGTAGTGAAGACCTCTCAAAACGCCTTTTACAGACATGGACTGATTGTCCTGAACGAACACCATATCCAACCCCGCCTCTTTAAAGTCATTCTGATTATACGTCTCTACAAAATAGCCTCTCTCATCTTTAAACACTGTCGGTTCAATCACATACAGGCCTTCAATCTCACATGGCGTTACTTTAATTTTTCCCATAACCGTTTCTCCTTTTCTTTTAGAGGCAGCATGGTACAATCACCGTCTGCCACATCGTAATAAGCAGCACCGCTGCGGAAACTGCCAATACCCCCGTATGATACCACACATTTTCAATTCGTGCAATGACAGTGCGGGAGTTAAACAGCAGATAGAACAGAAACAATACCGGCAGATAATACCGCCCCTGGACGCCTGCGATGATCAGATTGCCCGGCACCGTATAAGCGATATACATAGATGTCCACACCAAGGCCACTGCCGCCGCCAGCGTCAAAAATATCCACAGCTTCTGCCGTCCGGAAAGCGTTTCCGGCGCCGTCGAACGGGTATCCGTCACAATGGCGTAGACGACTAAAATTCCGGACAGCCATGTAAAGCTGCCCTCAGCCAGATGGCCCTGGGCTGAGAAGATATCCGTTCCGAATGTAAATTTCGGGAGCTGATGAAAGATATTCTTCAAAAGAATCTCTGCATAGGCCAGGGGATGGCCCAAAATGTAGGACATCTGTCCCACCTCGCTGGTAGCTCCTCCCCTTACATCCCCGACCTCCTTCGGGGCGATGAGAACCGGGAGCACGAAGGATGCCAGCAGTCCCAACAGAACCAGGATAAAGCCAGTTCTCATGGCTATCATCTGCTTTTTATCCCGGAACTTGGATTTTGGCAGCAAAAGCCCAATCAAAATCATAGGTGCATAAACCGCCTTTGCCCCGCAGCCCAGGACAAACGTAACCAGAATCATTGCGTAGGATTTCCAGGTGATCTTTTCCTGGGGAGTCAGTATCTCTTTCAGCATCCACGCGGCAGACAGATAGATCCAGGCCGTAACCGATGCGTCGTATCCGTAGATACAGGCCATGAAGACAGATGTGGGCAGCAGACCGATGGCCGACATGATCGCTTTCCCGACCGGCGTCTTTTTGATGGCAAAAAACATAATCGCAGTATAGACCAGCAGATTTCCCAGTCTCCCCAGACGGATCAAAGCGGCCAGCGGAAGCCCCAGGCCCTTTCCAATCTTCAGCAGAACTGCCTGACCCAGATAGGCCGGCACCGATCCCTTCGGCACCGTTACATCCGGGTGGATCGTCCCGTTCTTATAGTCACCTTCTGTGTCGAAATACTCTTCGATCTGCTGCTCCTCTTCCAGGCTTCCGGGCTGGTTTTCCGGCCAGTCATCCAGGCTGGGAATCATTTTGTTCCACGCCGCTGGACTGAGGTTCATTCCCCAGGGAAAACTGGCGATCTCCATCGCTCTCATAAAGTGAGTCTCCTCATCGTAGCCCACCTTGGTCACTGGGAGTGCTGATACCATAAGGATTCCTATTGTTAAGCAGGCCGCTGCAAATCCAATCTCAATTCTCTTTCCGATTGTCTGGCGGAATATCCAAAAGAAGGCTGCCATTCCAAAAAGCGCCCAAAAGAATCCCATTCTGGCCCAGTGTACCTTCGCTACATTGCAAATTTCAAAGCCGGTCACGGTCAGGTTTTCTCCCGCCGCGGCCTCCCTGGATCCGCTCTCCCCCAACTCATTTCGGTCAATGGTAAGCTGAACGTGGTCCACTTCTTCTCCAATATTTAAGTAGGAGGTTTTCACCAACTTGCTGTTGCGGTCTTCTATCACCATGTCCTGCTCCGGATCGGCCTCTCCGTAACCGTTGTAATAGCAGACATAGGCTGTAGCGTTTAACAGATGGTCGTAATCGTAACTGTAGGCCAGCTTATCAATATACCAGCCTCCCAATTCTACAGTAAGAGTCCCTTTCTCTTCTGTCAGTTCCCATCCCTTGTCCGTTTTCACAAACCCTTCAGCCCGGATGTTTCCCTCTGCCACCTCAAAAATCCCTCTCTGCTGCCTTGGCAGAGACAGTATTCTCATATTGCAGGCGTATTCGCAGATCACTCCGGCTGCCAGAACCAGAAGCACGGCAGCCAGACAGGTCAGAATCTGCCGCCTGTCAACAGTAAGCCGAAATGCTCTTTTCTTTTTTCCGCCTGTCGCGGTCCCTGTTTTTAAACCTATCTTCATATCCGTTTCCCGTCTTCTTCATCTTTCTGGCGGTTTTCCTGTCTTTCCAGCTCATCCAGCGCCAACTTCTGGGTCAGCTCTTTGAGCTTTGCCTCTAGCTGTGAGATTCTCAGGCTCATAGTAAACACCTTGACCAGCAAGAGAAATATGGTGAACAAAAACAAAAAATTTGCCGTAGAATAAATGCCGAGCAGAGCTGCCAGCCCATCCGCCGTTCGTGGGAACAGGCTGAATATCACCAGGAGAAAAGACAGCAGCAGCCAAAAAATGGAATCTTCTATCTGAACCTTGGCCTGCCGGATTTTTTTAACCATCATTACCATGGTCAAAACGGAAACCACGATCAGAAGCACTCTAAGCATTGTCGTCATCATAGGCGCTCCTCCATGTACCTTTTTTTCCAGAAATCCGGATTCATTGTGCACATCATAACAAGTTTTTTCGGAAGGCGCTTATAGCTTTTTCCAAGACGGTATCCCAGATATTTAAATCCGCTTTTTAATACCAAGTCAGGAAGCAAATAAAACCGGCCTCTTCTTATCAGGTATGACGCCGATTGTTTGACCAGCCGGATCCCCTCGCTCTCTGAGCGGATACCTTTAAAGACTTCCGGGTGGTCTGCCTGGGATACTGCCAGGTCAAAATTTCTTCTGAGCTGCTGCAGACAGTTATAATTGTGAGAATGGGTCACTCTTGCACCAGCGGCATAGGCCACCGCGTATCCCGCCTGAATGGCCTTACCGGCAAAGATCATATCCTCGTTAAAAATAGTCTCGCGGATAAAACCTCCTCTGGAAAGGTACAGTTCTCTCCAATAGGCACAGCACACGTTGGAGGCAAAAAATGTCTTGATTCCCAATTCCTTTAAATCATCTTTTGTCTTTACCCGGCTCTGTTCCGGATAATTAAAAGAACGAGTATAGGCCTCCACCAAACTACAGTCCTTGTCAGGGAGCTGACGTGCGTACGCCTCAATGACCGTTTCCCCGTGAGGTCCTTTCCAATTCAGCCCATCTACCAGCTCCTGTACCAGCCGTCGGTCTGCCGGGACAGCGTCGTCAGTCATACAGATCACGATCTCTGCCTGAGAATATTCAATGGCCAAATGCCTGGTGGCTCCGTGGTCAAACTCCTCTTTCGCAATATGGTGAACCTCCATGTCAATCATCTGTTCAAACTCTTTATCCCAGTATGCCTTTTCCGTATTCACCACGATGACTTTATGGATCGGATAAGACTGAGCCGCCAGCATGGTTAACAGTTGTTTAAATTTTTTCCCCGGTTTATAGGCCGGCACGATCACGTCTACCATCATTGTTCCCTGTCACCTCGTTTCCGTTTCTCTTTCCAGTATGTCCAGATTCCATGGAGAGAAAAGCCCCCCATCAGCAAAATCATAAAGCAGAGATAGGCTCCCGCCGCTCCCAGTATCTCCCACCGCGTCACCATAGCCGGTGCAAGGAATATCGCTATCACGGTCACCCCTGCATACACACTGAAAATCCGTTTCTGACAGCGCATGATGACCAGGGCGTAGTACATAAGATTTCCCATGGCATAAAATCCGCCGCCCAGGACAATCAGAACAAAAGCTGCGTGATACCGGGTAAGCGCTCCCTCATAGCCTGCCCCCAGAACCATCTCCATAATCCCCAAAACCCATTTTCCCAGAACAACGGTACCGCCCACGGCCAGCACAGTCAGGCCGCCTATCATGGCGGCTATCTTTCCAATCAGCCTTCCAAAATCAGAAAACCGTTCCTCTGCCCACAGCACAGTCAGCCGTGTCAGAAATGGGCGGATCACAAAATTTGCCACCAGGTAGATCACCGAAGTGGGCATGAAAATCAGATTGAAATAGCCGCTGGCGGCATCTGTCAGATTGCCGTCAATGGCATATTTTGCCGCAGAAAAAATATAAAAATCCAAAAAAACCGATAGGAAAAGAAGGGTGGTCTGTCCGAAAAGCCTTTTGATCTGTCCTCTTTCCCGCTTCCAGATCACACCGGGCAGCCTTCCGATTACAGATAAATTAAAGAGTACTACACCCAGTATTTGCGCCAGCACAGCCGCAAAGCAGGCTGCTACCAGGCTAAATTCCCCCTCCGTTCTGCCGCTGGTCATAAGCAGAACGCCAGTGAAAACGCAGACCGAGAGAATCGTACGGAACGTATTGGATTTTCCTGTCAGATACAGGCATCCCCGGCGCTGAAACTCAGATTCGTAGACATCGGCAAAGCCGTCTATAATTTTATATAGAGCCAGGAGAAAAACAGCCAGCCCCTTTGCCGCAGTATACGTTCCTGTCGCTGCCGCCCAGAGCAGGTATGATGCCGCAATCAATACCGCCAGAGAGCTGGTCAAAAACCGGTGTCCCAGATAATCTCCGAATGAATACTCTCCCTTACCGTCAGTAATCTGAAAAGGCCGGATCCCATAATAAGAAACCGTAAACATCTGCTGGCCAAAGGTGCTGTAACCAAAAGCAAAAATACCGCCGATCTCATCTCCTGCAATCCGCATTACTGCAAAAGAAAGAAGAATGCTGGCAAAGGCATACACAAAGCTCCCGGAAACATTCCAAACCATATTCTTTTTTTCTATGGATCCATGGGGTTCTATCAATAAATCTGAGAAACGTCTCAGCATAATCTCCATCCCTTTCCCGCAGTCGGTCTATCTTTTTCGGAAGTTCTGGATAAACAGAATGGAAATCAGCATCCGAACCATATACTTAGCCGCCACCAGCGGTTTCAGATAGCTCTCTCCTGCCAACCGCTCTGCTATTTTTACCGGAACCTCGGCCACCCTGGCCCCCTGTTTCACTAAAAAAGAAATCGTATCCGGCTCCGGCCCGTAATTTAAGCGGAGTGCAAACTCCTGTATCATCTCCCGGTTAAACATTCTCATACCGGATGTGGGATCCGCTATTCTCACGCCGGTTGTCAGACGAATCGCACCGGCGATGAGCCGACTCCCCACCATCCTGGGCGAAAAATCCTTGGGGCTGTCCACAAATCTTGAGCCGATCACTATGTCATAGCCCTCGTCCATCTTTTTTCTCATGGCATCAATAAATTCCGGCCGGTGCTGGCCATCACCGTCAAACTGAATCGCGTAACGGTACCCTTTTTTATAGGCATACTTCATTCCGGCCTGAAAGCACCCGGCCAGTCCCAGATTTACCGGCAAATCCAACAGCCGATAGCCATTTTCCCGGCAAATCTCAGCAGTTCGATCCGTTGATCCGTCATTGACCACAATATAATCTAATTCCGGAAAGTCTCTTTCCAGCTCTCCTACTACGGTCTGGATATTCTTCTCCTCATTGTAAGAGGGGATTACCAACAATATATCCTGCATCTCCAGTCCTTTCCTACTTTTCGGGAACCAGCATCTGAATGTCCTTCATAGCCCGAACCCCGGGTCTCGCCTTCAGCCAGTCCGGAGCCGCTTTCAGTCCTCTGGCCCAGGCCACCATAGCCCTTGGCAGATCAACTCCCGCAGCATGGCTGAACGGGTATCCGCCTCCAAATCTCGCATTCATCTCCAGAATGTAATATACACCGCCTGACAGGAAGACATCCACATCCAGATTCCCTCTATGGCTCAACAGGCCGCTGACAGTTTTTCCAAGCTTTTCTAACTCTGAGTTTTCTTCGGTTACCGCGCTGTCAGTCTCCCCGGATCTCATCCCCACTTTTCGCTTTACAATCGTATTGCAGTAATTCCCATTCAGATCGTTGATCACATCCATTCCGTATTCCTCGCCGTTCAGCCTTTCCTGAATCAGGATACAGGCCCCTTCATCCTGACAGGCCTCATAATGAAGATAGGAGGAGTGGATCTTTGCCAATGCCTTTCTGTAAAACACTCTCAATTCCTCTTTGTCATCCGCCTGAAAGATCGAAAGGGATCCCATTCCCCACCGGGGCTTTACCATCAAAGGCCAGGAAACCTCTCCCCGCTCTATTGCCATCTCAGCCTCTTCCAAACTAAGGTACGTTTTCGGTGACGGCAAATGGTTTCTGCAAAGGAACTGATATGTCTCCCACTTATCATTGCAGATTCTGACTGTCTCTTCCTCGGAAATCGCCAGCAGTACGCCGATGTCAGAAAACGCTTTTCTGTGCGCCGCCAGTATTGGTAAATCAATATCAAATAGAGATATGAGCAGAGAAATCTGATTTTCTCTACAGTAATTCAGCAAAAACGGAATGTATTCTTTGTCATAGATCAGTGGCGTCAGCACCGACCGGTCTGCCACAAAAAGGGCAGGACTCTCTTCACTGTTAGCCGCGTGAACCAGTCCGTCCTTTCCTACCGCCTCTTTAAAATATCTGACCAGATAACTCCTCCTGCCTGCACTGGTCAGAAGGATATTGAATTTCTCTTTCACATTTGTCCTCATTTCCATGCCATTACTCATTCTCTGTATCATATCACAAAATATCCGGTTTTTCTACCGGGTTCCAGTTTTCCCGCTTCTTTTTTCCAGCAATCCCCTTGCCGTGTCCAGCAGATAGAGAAAGCTTTCCAGTTTAAACAGCCAGGCCAGGCCGCCGTAAATCAGCACCCCGGCAACAACCTGTGTAACCAGCAAAAGCCAGTTATTTTGAATCACCCACTGGAGGCTGTACACCGCCAGCCCCATCACCACAGACAAAAGCAGGGAGGGAAAAACATCTTTCCACTGCTCCGCAAAGCTATATCCCAAAAGTTTTTTATTGGGATAGGCGTTGATAATCGTTCCGACAAAGTCTGTCGCAGCTTTCAGCCATACCATGGCATAAATTCCAAAAGGAATACTCACAGCCAATACCAGAAGCCCCAGAAGTTTTTTCACCAGCTCCAGCTTCAGGTATATATCACTCCGGCCCATAGCGTTGATTGCCTGAAGATTTGCCACATGGATCGGCCACATTGCGTAGGCCACACACATGATCTGAAGAAAGGGGACACAGGGCAGCCAGGCCTCTGTGAGGACAATGGTGATCATCGGTTTTGCAACCGCTATTAAGCCTGCCATCATGGGAAATACCAGAAAAGCGCTGGTAACAATGGACCGGCGCACCATGGACTTCATTTTCTCCCTGTCTTCCTGGCTGGCGGCAAAGGCCGGCAGCATAACGGCCTGGATCGACGCAGCCAGATTATTGACAATGAGCTGAGGAAACTGATTTCCCCGATTATAGTAGCCGACAATATCTTTCTGATACAGTTTTCCGATCACCATAGTGTAAAGATTGTTGTATACCGTATCGATAAGGGATGAGAACATCAGCTTCCATCCGTAGGCAAAAAGACTCTCCACCCGCTTCAAAGAAAATAATGCTCTGGGTCTCCAGCCTACCAGAATCCACAGAAAGATCATCAGAAGGAATTGATTGGATAACTGCTGAACCACCAAGGCCCAGGTCTCAAGGCCCCGCCAGGCCCCCACCACCCCTGCTATACCGGACAAACAGGTGGCCAGAAGGCTTGCTATACACATTTTACGAAATTCCATCTTTTTAGAGACAATCGCTGTCTGAACAGACACCACTGCTCCAAAGAAAATCATCAACGCCAGAACCCTGAGCATTGGACTCAGTACTGGATCATGGTAGAAGGCAGCCACAGCGGGCGCTCCGACAAAAATAATCCCGTAAAGGGCGGCAGCCACGCCGAGACTCAGAAAAAAGACGGAGGAATAGTCCAGCTCGTCTACCTTTTGCTTCTGAATCAGGGAAGTCTGGAACCCCGTCTGAATGAACACGTTTGCAATTGCAATAAATACCAGCAAAAGGGAGATGGTTCCATACCGGTCTGGTCCGAGAATCCTTGCCAATATCAATGAAATGATAAGCTGAACCAATTGGACGCCGCCGTTTTCCAGAGCTTTCCAAAACAATCCCGCCAGAACTTTTTTCTTTAAGGTTCCTTCCTTCATCCTTTGCTCCTTACTGCATACCATAGTTTCTGAAGCCCTTTGTAAATCCAGGGGCAGTACAGCTCCATATCAACAAAAAAGCGGGTGCGAAGGGGAAGCTCTCTGTAGTAGCGCCGGTACTCCCTCTGCTTTGCCTCCCTGTACTGTTTCGTATTTAAATAGGTGAGAAAATCCATCCGCTTAAAGGCGCTCCTGATGGCCTTGTCATACCGGTGATTGGTATCCTTTGAAAACGCCCGGAACATTTTTTTCATCGCATTGTGATGTCGGATCAGGTTTTCTTTATAATTCCCCTGTTCCATCTGGGTTGACCAGGATACGCTGACTCCCTGACGGTACACTGACATTTTCCGGTCCATATAATAGACAGTTCCCTTGCTTGCCATAAAAATGTGGATTGGGACATCGCCCACCGGACAGTCGTGGTACCACTGAGGCAGAGCCTTCCCCAGAACAGCAGGAAACATCAGGGAGGCCGTGGGATAATTGGCCTTCTTGTCAATCACTTCCTCCGGGGTACAGATTTTACTGTGCCTGTAAGGACGAACCTCTTTCGCCCGCATTGCTTTGTCCTCAGACTCTATCCTTGCCGCATGAAAACACAGAGTACACTCAGGATGAGCTTCCATATAGTCTGCCTGGCGCTGAAGCTTGGTGTCGTCAATCCAGTAGTCGTCCCCCTCGCACATGGCAATGTATTTTCCCCTGGCTCTGGGGAAATTAAACGCACCGCTGATATTGGAGATCCCTTTCGAGTACTGATTTTCCGTCTGATACATGGGCCTGATAATATCCGGATACCGCGCGGTATATGCCCGGATAATATCTGCTGTACCGTCCGTAGAGGCATCGTCATGGATCACGATCTCAAAAGGAAAGTTTGTCTTCTGCATCAGAAAGCTGTCCAATGCCCTGGCAATATATTTTTCATGATTATAAGCGATACAGCTCACTGTCACCAACGGTTTATCCATCATTCTTCTCCTCTACTCCAATATAAGCCGGCAGATCTCATCCACAATCTCCAGATCCAGATCTGCATAGATCGGCAGCGTCAGCACCTGGCTGGAAATCCGCTTTGCCACAGGTGTTTCGTCCGGATCAAACCGGTCTTTATAACAGTCATAGGCATTGATGCAGGGATAAAAATACTTTCTGGCAAATATATTGTGCTCCGCCAGGCGGTCATAGATCTCATCCCTGGTACGCTTAAATGCCTCAAACACTACCGGCATATAGGCGTAATTATACTTGACTCTGGGATTTCGGGCAGACAGGCGAATCCCCTTTACGCCATCCAGTCTCTCCCGATACCGCTCTGCTACGGCCTGGCGCTTTTTGATTTCTCCGTCCACATAATCCAGGTTGCACAGCCCCATAGCTGCCTGGAACTCATTCATCTTTCCATTTCCGCCTATGTATTCTACGGATTCTTTTCCGGTAATTCCAAAATTTTTCAGCTTATACAGGATATCTGCCAGCCATGGCTCCCGAAAGGCCACGGCCCCTCCCTCAATGGTGTTATACACCTTAGTGGCATGGAAGCTGAACATGGAAGCATCGCCAAAACTCCCCGCTCCTTCTCCGTCCAGTTCTTCCCCAAACGTGTGGGCGGCATCATAAATCACCTTCAAGCCGTGGCGGTCTGCGATAGTCTGAATCGCCTCCACATCGCACAGATTCCCATATACGTGAACCGGAAGAATCGCGCAGGTCTTCTCCGTAATCAGACCCTCCAATTTGTTTACATCGATCGTAAAATCCTCCGGATTGATATCGCAGAATACCGGCGTCAGCCCATTTCTGACAATGGCATGGGTCGTGGAAGAAAAGCTGAAGGGGGTTGTAATCACCTCTCCTTCCAAGCCGAATGCCTGGATCGCCATCTCTAAAGCGGTATGGCCATTGACAAACAGTTCAAGTCCATCCACCTTTAAGTATTTCTTTAATCGTTCCTTTAGCTCTTCATGATAGGGACCCATATTCGTCATCCAGGCCGTGTCCCAGATCCGGCGCAGCTTTTCAATATAATCTTCCAGGGGAGGAAGGGAAGATCGGGTTACCAAAATTGATTCCGTTGGTTTTTTCATGCTATCGTTCCTTTCCGGCGGCGAAAATATTCCCGCCTCTGCCGCCTGTATAAAAGCAGACACATCCAGTGGTAAAGACGTGCCCACCGATGGCGCAGTACAAAAACGGCCAGAGTATTTTTGACCCCCTCCGGCCTTACCTGAAATATCAGCCGGGTAAATTCCCGCCGCCTCAAAAGACTGCGGATCTCTTCCAGGCATCGGCGGCGGCTGTATCCTGACCGGTAATAGGACAGCCCTGCAAAGCCACAGATATGAAATACCATCCGGTTATACATTCCGTTCCTGACCTCAGGTTCTGCCTTTCCCCGCTTTAAAAGCCCCATAATGGCCTTCAGCAGGACAAAACAGGTATCCACGCCATTTTCGTAAAATCGGCTCACCAGGCTTTCCCCCTCCTGATGCTGCCGGTAAAACGTCACGATCTCCGGTATCACTGCGATTCTGGAACACTTTGTCAGCATCCTGACAGAAAACCACACATCCTCATTAATAGACATGGTTTCATCGTAAAACAGTCCGGCGGCCCGGTAAAGTTTGTTGTTCTGATTATGGATGAGCTGAAGGTCAAAAAGAGGGAGCAGGCACTGATTCGTAAATTCTTTCAGGCTCCCGGCCCACTCTTTTGACATCCGCCGTTTTTCCCCCGGCCTTCTGCTGTCCCAAAACAGTTCAATTCCTCCAATGGCCATATCTGCCTGATTCTCTTTTGCCGCTTCCCACAGTTTTTGAACAGCGTCCTCCGCCATATAGTCATCGGCATCCATGGTCATAAACCAATTTCCTGTCATATTCCGGTATCCCAGATTCCGTGCACTGGCCACACCGCCGTTTTCTTTGGAAATCACCCGAATGCGGCTGTCTTTTTCGGCTAATTTCCGGCAGATCGCCAGAGAATCGTCCCTGGATCCGTCGTCCACCAGAAGAATCTCCAGATCCCGGTAACTCTGCCCGGCAATAGATGAGATACACTGTTCCAGGTGTTTTTCTCCATTGTAGACCGGAACTATGATCGATATCAATTCTCCCATTCCAGTATTCTCCCTGCAATTACCACTCCATCTTTAAAATGCTCCTGCAAAACCAGATTTCTCCCAAAATCACTGCAAAAAAGCAGCGGGCTGCCCATTCTTCAAACCGATTAATCTGAAGATATTCCTTATAATAGTACATAGCGCTTTCATGGCGGAGTCTCTGGCGATCCAGGGCGCTTTTGACGCTCTTGGATATGGAAGCAGAATGCTCATGGCGGTAGGTCTGACTCAAAAGCAGAGCCGTCTTCCATCCCCCCGCCATTAAACGGCGGGCCAGAATCTCCTCCTCATTATAGAGAAATACATGTTCATCGTATCCTCCGCACTCCAGCATTTTTCCGGCGTCTGCCATCAAAAGGGAACCGTGAACGGCATCCACCCAGACGGCTTTCCTGTTCTTAAAGTACGCTTCCGGATAATCCAGCTTTCCTGCCAAAATTCGGCACAGTGTCCTGCGGCACACAGGTCCGGTTTTTATAAGGCTGCCCCAAAATCCTGTCAGTTTCCACCCATTTCTCTGTCTGCCAAACACCGGATCAATCATCACCGGGGCAACTGCCGCCGCTTCTCTGTGGTTTTCAAGAAGATTTTTCAGATTTTTGACACAGACATCCGAAAAAACAGTATCCGGATTGGCAATCAGGACATACCTGGCGCCCAGGTTTTCCAGAGAATACCTGACGCCTATATTATTTCCAGCCCCATATCCGCCATTCCTCTCTGCACGGATCAAGTGCACGTTTTCCATATGTTCGACAGAGGTTTTCAGTTCTTCCCAGGAATCTTCCCCGGAGGCGTTATCCACAACAACAATATCATCCAGGCTGGGATATCCACAGATTCGCCGGACTTGTTCCACAGTGGTCCCGCTGTCATTATAATTTAAGATCACACAGCTTGTCCTGCTGTTATTTTCCGGTCTTTCGGCCTCCATCCGGCTCACCTCTTTCGATTTTGAATCACCTGCATCCCGTATTTCCGGCTGATCACCCGTCTGGCCGGAGGACAGAGAAAGGTCAGATAGTCCATCAGATGGTACATCGCCATGTAGGCTTCCTGGCCCTTCTCTTTAGCAGTTCCCCTCCAGGGAGTCCTTGCCAGATAGTGCTCATACGCCCTGCGGTAGTGATTGAGATTGCCCGCCTTCCATGGGCGCTCGTCCCCCATATAATGGACAATGGCCGGGTGAGCCTTAGCCCGCCTGAAGACATCCTCAGCCACTCTCTCATAGGCGGGCGACTGATTTACCAGATCTTTATAGTGAAAGTATCGATAATTGGTGAAAAAGTTATACCGGGGGGACAATGGTTTGATCCGTCCCTTGAGGACGCCATTGATGGTGTCCTGGTCGCAGGCCAGAAGTTCCCTTCCTTTTTCCAGATAAAAGTCCACCAGCCGTCTCTCCACATTTTCCTCTCTCCATGCCTTCAGATCGATCAGCAGCACGCCGGAATTGTAGTACGCCTCCTCCGGCTTCAGGCCTAGCTGCTCTCTGACCTGAGGGTAGATGGTGGGTTCCATCACCGCTCCCAGGATATTTCCGGAGAGCCCCGTCTGCCACAGTTTTCTGAGAGAGCCGAGAACGATCGTGTCGCAGTCCAGGTACAGCGCCCGGCCGATCTCCTCCGGCAGAGCTGTCCCGATAAACAGCCGCCCCATGGCGCTGATGTCAAATCCCCCGGTATCTATATCGGAAGCAAACCGCTCTTTCAAATCCCCCATCTCCAGGATTACAAGGGTCCGGTCAAAATGTTCGGCTATTTCGCCTAATTTTCTCCTGTTGTCTTCCGACAGTCCCATGGAAAGAACGTAAACCGTAATTTCCTCTTCAAGCTGATTTCTGTCAAAAAGGGAGTACATAGAAGCCCCTAAATGGCGGGCATACCCGTCATTGGATGCGTAAACAACATTCATGAAAGTTCTTCCTCTGCTTTTTTCATGGCGGATTCGATGACCTTATCCATATCGTAATACTTATATTCTCCCAATCGGCCGCCAAAGATTACGTTGGGTTCCTGGTCTGCCAATTCTGCATACTTCTGGTAAAGGGCCTGATTCTTCTCATCGTTTACCGGATAATAAGGCTCCATCCCTTCGCTCCAGGTTTCCGGGTACTCTTTTGTAATTACTGTTTTTGGCTGTGTGCCAAACTCGAAATGTTTATGCTCTATGATTCGGGTATAGGGCGTCTCTCTGTCCGTATAATTGACTACTGCAACCCCTTGATGATTTTCTTCATCCAGAACCTCCGTCTCAAACCGGAGACTCCGGTATTCCAGCTTGCCGAAGCGGTAATGGTAGTACCCGTCAATGGTTCCTGTATAAACCACCTTCTCTCCCATTGCGTCGTATTTCTCTTTGTTCTCCAGATAGTCTTCCCCGGTAATCACCTGGCAGCCTTCCAGCAGTTTATCAATGATAACATTATAGCCGCCGATCGGGATGCCCTGGTACAGGTCGTTAAAGTAATTGTTGTCATAGGTATATCGCACCGGGAGTCTCTTGATAATAAAGGCCGGAAGGTCCTTGCAGTCCCTTCCCCACTGCTTTTCTGTATAACCCTTTACCAGTTTCTGGTAAATATCCGTTCCCACCAGGCTGATGGCCTGCTCTTCCAGATTCTTCGGTTCCCCGGTAATATTCCTTTTCTGCTCTTCGATCTTAGCCTTAGCCTGGGCCGGCGTAGAAATTCCCCACATTTTGCTGAAGGTATTCATATTGAAGGGCATGTTGTACATCTCGCCCTTATAATTGGCCACCGGACTGTTGGTATAACGGTTAAATTCCGCCAGGCTGTTGACAAATTCCCAGACCTTTTTATTGCTGGTATGGAAAATGTGGGCTCCATATTTGTGAACATGGATCCCCTCGATGTCCTCACAGTAAATATTTCCTCCCCTGTGAGAGCGCTTCTCAATCACCAGACATTTTTTCCCTTTCTTTCCGGCCAGGTAAGCGAAAACTGCTCCGTACAGGCCGCTTCCTACAATGATATAGTCATACTGTTTCATTTCGGTTCCGTTCCTCCGTTTAGGTATGTTACGTTGAATTGTTCTTTATTGTACTATCTTTCCGCCGATTTCACAACCCATTTCCTGGTCTTTCCTTCCGGAAGTACCGTATTCAAACAAAAATACATCTTGTGAGGGCATCTGTTCCCTTCCCTCATAAGTCAAAAACAGGACGATTCTGTGATGTGTCAGGGGCAAAAACCCACTCTCACAAAATCGTCCCATTTATCAATATCTGAGGCAAATCCAATTCCAAAGAAAACCTCTATTCTGTTGTTTCCGGCTGCTTTCGCTGTTCTACCATCCAGTCGATCACACCGTATATGTCACTCTTTCCGCCGTCAAAGACCAAAAATGTCTCGTGATTGACCCCTGGTACTTCTGTGGTATACGCGATGCCTCCTGCTCTTCTTATTTCTTCTGCGGCATCCTCACAGTTCTTTTTCGCTGTTCCTTCTGCTTCATAAAGGAACCAGCAGGGCATTTTACTCATCACATACGCGTCGCTGACATCCATCCGCTCCATGGATGCGTACCCCGAAAGAAAGACTGCACAGGAAAACAGATCGGGACTTTGTTCCACCACAGATGCAAGATTGGTGGCACCCATACTCCATCCAGTAATGCTGATCCTGTTTCTATCTATTTTGTACGTATTTACTACATCCTCAATCAGTACCGGAAGAGCCTCAGCGTACGCTTTCCACCCCCAATCCGGCACGCTGATATATGGCATCAGCACATATGCCGGCACTGAGTCCTTTCCCCCATCCAGCAAATACGTAACCATATCCTCATCTTTTATTTTGTCCATAGTTCCCGACTTAGGAACAGCGCTATGCAGATAAACGATCAAAGGCATGTTTTCCTGAGCATTAGCTGGAGTATACAAATAGTAATGTATATTTACCTGCTGAGGATCCCCTTTTCTTAGACTCGTTTTATCAGTTTCCAGATACCCTTCCGTCAGAACGCTCCCTGTTATCTCTGTCTGCACAGAAACCGTTTCATCCGCGTAGGCAGGAGAAACTACCAACATAACCATAGCCGAAGCAAGCCCTAATAGTTTTGCTATCCTTTTGTTCATAACAACGCCCTCCGCTATGACTTTATTTAAACGATTGTACCATACTTTTCCCCCGAGAGCAAGAATGTGCCCATACTCAATACGCCAGCCTGCTGCAGTTGATTTATTGACTTTCTTCTGTATTGGAGCTGATCTCCCAGCGAATGATCACCCGGAAAAGGTCGGCCTCGGCTTCCACGCTCATGTTTCCTCCCTGAAGCTCCACAAAGCTCTTGGCAATGGCCAGCCCCAGTCCGGATCCCTCTGTGTTTCGGGATGTATCCCCGCGAACAAAGCGTTCCGTCAATTCTTTCGGATCCACCTGAAGTTCCTGAGCAGAGATATTTTTCATAGAAATGACGGCCCAATTTATGCCATCGGTTCCCTCTTCAGTCTTTACATCGATATATGCCCTGGTTCCCGGCATTGCATATTTGATAATATTTACCAGCAGATTTTCAAATACCCGGTATGTCTTCTGGCTGTCCAGAGGCAGAACCACCTTCTCCTCCGGCAGATTCCACCGGAAGTCTACGCCGGAGCCGTCGATTCGGTCCTGCAGCTCCAGACGCACCTGCTTTAAAAGGCTTACGATGTCCACATTCTCCAGTTTTACCGTAGCCGCCCCGCTGGTGGCCTTGCTGACCTCAAACAGATCCTCAATCAGCACTTTTAACCTCATGGATTTCTTCTCCAGGATATCAATATAATTCCTTCTCTCCTCCTCCGTGGCGTTCTCTTTCTTCAGCAGATTGACATAGGTGATAATGGCTGTCAAAGGCGTCTTCAGATCATGGGATACATTGGTCACCAGCTCGGTCTTCATTCTCTGGCTCTTTACTTCTTCCTGAACCGCCTTCTTAAAACCTTTCTGGATTCTGGTAAGCTGCTGGTAAAATGGAGTGAATATCCACAGATCCTCCTGGATCTCCACATCCAGATTTCCGTCAGCCATCTCATTGATGGCCAAAAGGAGGATCTGATACTTCTGCCGCGCTTTTTCCCAATAGCGGCGCAAAACCACGAACAGGACAACCGAATATACAATCAGTGCAAAAATTCCAAAAAACCAGAAGCAGCAGATCAGCACCAGGACTAAAAAGTTGACCAGAACAATCCTTAATATAACTTTATTGGACTTTTCGCTCCAATCCAGTTGTCCCAGGGAAGCCATAAACCGGTCCCACCATCTGCCGGCCGCCTTGCCGGCCCGTTTTATCAGCCGCAGGCAAAGTCCAATCAGCGTGCGCTCTTTAAAGTACCTCCAGGGGCCGATCGTAAAGACTGCTCTCATGCACAAAGCCGCCCAGAATACCACGGCAAACGTAATTCCCCAGTAAACGCCGTTAGCGATAAGCACCGCATCGTTCCAGTTTCCAAATCCCAGTCCTGTGGCAAGGCCCCCGGCAAGCTCGCCGCTGAACGTCAGCTCCAGCAGACTGGCGCCGCCCAGCACCATACAGGCATCACAGAAAAGTACCGCCAAAATGATCCCCAGAGGAATCCGGCTGATCCGCCCTGTTCCAAGTGATACCACCGGGAGAGCGGGGACAATCAGGGCACACAAGCCGAGAAAAATTGCCAGAGCTGTCCATACCACCATAAATGTTCCGCTGTTTACAAAACTGTAATAGTCCAGTTCTTCCGTTCCAACCGTTTCCGGCCCCAATACCATCTCCTTGTCTACAAGAAATTCGTAGGTTCTGGACTGTGGGCCTAAAAATTCAATTCCCTCGTAAATATAATCTGCTCCATACTCCTGCTCCAGAGGATCCACGGCATCTTCAAAATATCCTCTGTTCTCTGTAATAACCTGTATCGCCCGGTCATCTCCCTGTACATCCGCCAGGGACGTTCTCCCTCTGTCGTCAAATGATATCGCCACCATGACCTGATGTTCTTCATCCAACCCCGAATCACTGCCGTAAAACTCATTCTTGTTGCCGCCCAGAATCTTTCTCCCGGTTCCGTCCAGCACCCGAACCGACGACGCTCCTCCGACTTCTTCCAGAGCACTGTCCCAGGCCGACGCCCGATCGTCAATGTAACTGCGAACTTGCAAAAGAAAATCTCTCTGGTAAAGAGGATCGTATTCTCCGTAAGGGTCTCCCTCGTAGGCATAGACGTCCTCCTGGGTACTCTCCGATGTCGAAGCGGCTTCCCCGGCAGCCAATGGTTCCGAAGCCGCTGCGCTGTCCTCTATGCCTGCCAGCAAGCCCTCCAGCTCCGGCACAAAAATCTGGGACGGGCGCAGCTTTTTCACGCTGGCTTCCTCAATTTCATATTGCCACATGGAGTAACTGGCCGCTGTAAGCTGGGCTGCCAAATTGGCAGCCCGGCTCTGCTCTTCCATTTCTGTTACCATATTTTCATGGTCTGTCTCCCATGCTCTTGCCATCCGTTGAATGTATGGATAGGAGCATACCATCCCGGCTGCGGCTGCTATGATCAGCAGCCAGGCCAAAAAAATCCCTAATCTATGCCTGTTTTTCAATTTTATATCCAACTCCCCACACCACCTTCAAATATTTTGGTTCTTTCGGGTTGACCTCTATTTTTTCCCGTATATTTCTTACATGTACCATGACTGTATCGGTATTGACTGCCCGCTCATTCCATACCCGCTCGTAGATCTCCTCCGCCGAAAAGACTCTTCCCGGATTCTTGACCAGAAGTAAGAGAATCTTAAACTCGATTGGCGTCAGCCGTACCGGCGTTCCGTCTGCCACTACCTCTACAGTCTCTTCGTTAACCTCCAGCCCGCCGATTCTGTGAATCGCCGGATTCTCCGGGATGCGAGCGTTCAAACGTTCCATAAACCGCTTATACCTTCTGAGCTGAGATGCCACTCTGGCAAGGAGTTCCATAGGTGTAAACGGCTTTGTAATATAATCATCCGCTCCCATATTCAGTCCCAGAATCTTATCGACTTCCTCCGACTTGGCAGAAAGAAAGATTACAGGGATATCTGACCGCTCTCTCAGACGCGCCACCATCGTGATTCCGTCCATCCTGGGCATCATGACATCCACAATCGCCAGATGAATCTCCTCTCTGGAAAGAATCTCCAGGCCCTCAATCCCATCGCCAGCCTGAAACACAATATAATTCTGGCTCCTCAAAAAAATCTCAATTCCTTCCCGGATCTCTCTATCATCTTCCACTAATAAAATGCGGTTTACTTCCATAATTCTTTTTTCCTCCTGAGCCGATCATTTTTTCCTCTGGTAGTATACCATGGAAGTCTCTTGCTGTGGAGGTCTTTTTCCTAATGCTTCTGGCCTCATGAAACACCTCGATACAAGTGCTTGCGAGCATTACCGCCACCACGAAAACCGCTGTTACAAAACATACGGAAACTATAAGCTGATGCAGAATTTCCGGTTCCATTTCCATCGCCCCTCTCTCTTTTCATGTCAACAGTATACCGCGCCATTCTAAAGAGAAGCCCCAGGAAAAACAAAAGATTTTCTAAAGATCTTTCAATATCCATCAAAAAACGCCCGGAGCAGGGAATTCGTTTCCCTATTCCGGGCAGCTTTTATAAATGACTATTTCAAAATATCTCCATACCTTCCCAGGAAACTCTGGGTTCTCTCATTTCCCGATGCAAAAACCGCTTCCGGTGTTCCCTCCTCCACGATCACGCCGTCGGCCATGAAGATAACCCGGTCGGAGATATCTCTGGCAAAGGCCATCTCGTGAGTCACGATCACCATAGCGATCTTTAAATCTGCCAGAGACCGGATGACCTTCAATACTTCCCCTGTCAGCTCCGGATCCAGTGCTGACGTCGGTTCATCAAAAAAGAGTATCTTGGGATTCAGCGCCAACGCCCTGGCAATGGCCACTCTCTGGCACTGTCCCCCTGAGAGCTGGCAGGGGTAGGCGTCTGCCTTGTCTTCCAGCCCCATTTTCTTTAAAAGCTCTCTGGCCTCTTTGATTGCCTCTTCTTTTTTTCTTTTTTGCACATGGATCGGGGCGTCTATAATATTTTTGAGAACCGAGTAATGGGGAAAGAGATTGAAATTCTGAAACACCAACCCATACAGCCCCTGAATTTCCTTCAGTTCCTTTTTCGGGGCGAACTGCACCTTCCCGCTGCCATCGGCCCAGACTGCTCTGGCCCCCTTATAGCAAACTTCCCCTTTATCCAGGGTCTCCAGCATCGTGGCGCACCGCAGAAGTGTGGACTTGCCGGAACCGGACGGGCCGATGATGGACAGAATCTCCCCATCGGATACAGAGAGGGAGATGTCCTTTAAAACCGGAACATTCCCAAAGGATTTTTCAATATGGCTGATTTCCAGTATGCTCATGGTTTTTCCTCCGTGAATGCAGTGTCAGCGGTAATAGTCCAGTTTCTTTTCTGCTTTTTCCATCACCACCGCTACCAGCAGATTGAATACATAGTAGAAAATCCCGGCTGCCAGCAGAGGCGCCATGGTTCCCTTTGCCGCCAGAGCTTTGGCCACCGTAAACATCTCCATGACGCTTAAGGTAAACGCCAGCGAGGTATCCTTCACCAGTGTTATGACCTCATTGGTCAGGGCTGGCAGGATTCGTTTTATCACCTGCGGCAGAATAATCTTGAAAAAAGTCTGACTCCTGCTGTATCCCAAAATCTGGGCCGCTTCATATTGTCCCGCCGGCATGGACTGGATACCGCTCCTGTAAATCTCTGCGAAATAGGCCGCATAATTGATTGTAAAACCAATGAAAACGGCCCAGAGGCGGTAGCTGTTGCCTATCCTGATGCCAAACAGATAAAATGGTCCAAAATAGACTACCATAAGCTGGAGCATAAGAGGCGTTCCCCGCATAATGGATATGTAGGCCTTAACCAGGTTTTGGAGTACTGGATTTTTTGCCATTCTCCCGAAGGCCACAATGAGACCCAATGGCAGGGAAAAAACAAGGGTTACTGTAAAAATCTGGATGCTTACCCCCATGCCTCCGATTAGTTGTTGAATCTGGCTGATACCCATGGTGCCCTCCTACATGCTTTTCTATCGTATCTCCAATTATTCTGCTGCGGCTTCTGTATCAGCGGCTGCCGTCTCCTCCGCCGCGCCGTCCTTGCCGATAATCGTCACGTCCTCGCCGAACCATTTTTCTGAGATCTCAGTCATGGTACCGTCTGCTGCCATTTCCTCCAGGACAGCCTGAACCTGATCCCGCAGGCCGGTATTGCCCTTCTTAAAACCAATCCCGTAAACTTCCGATGCAATGGTCTCATCCAAAATCACAAAGTCGGATTCCCTCTGCTGAATCTGGTATCCTGCCACGATTACATCCATCGCAATCGCGTCCACTGCCCCCTGCTCCAGATCCATAAAAGCCGTATTGTAATCAGGAGTTGTTACCAACTGGGCAAAGGTTCCGGTCAGTTCAGGATTCTCCTCCAGCGCAGCTTGGGCGGATGAATCTACCTGGACTTCCACTACTTTTCCCGCCAGATCTGCCAGCGATGTTATTCCGGAAGCCGGGTCCACCACGATCACCTGGCTGTTGTCCATATAGGGTTCGGACCATGTATAGCTGTCCTCCCGTCCATTCATCGTAAAGCCATTCCAGATGCAGTCAATGTTTCCGGCCTCAAGCTCCATATCCTTGGCGTCCCAGGCTATGGGCTGGGGCTGGAATACAAGACCCAAACGGTCAGCCACCTCCTGAGCCAGCTCAATGTCAAAACCAGTGTACTCTCCATCATCCCCTAAAAATCCCATTGGCGGGAAATCCTGATCAAATCCTACAGTAAAAGTATCTCCCTCTGCTTTCGCTCCGGCTCCTTCTTCCGGCTCCGCTGTCCCTTCTGCAATTTCTGCCGTTTCCTCCGTACCTTCGGACGCCTCCGCCGCTGTCTCTGCCGGAGCCGCTGTGGTATTCCCAGTATCCGTTCCTCCTGAACAAGCTGTCAGAGCTGCCGTCAGAACTGCCGCTGCCAGTCCAACTACCTTCTTTTTCATAATTTTTTCCTCCTCATACTATTACATTCGATTCTTTTGTGTGATAACATAGTAGCACACTAAAGCATTGTTGACAAGAGGAACTTATAAAAACAGGAACAAAGACGCCCTGCAGGCCTATCTCTGTCCCTGTCTCTCATCATATGGATCGGCTTTTTAGCAAGATTACAGCAGCTCCTTCAGCTCCTCCAGACGCCGGATCTGTCGGTCAGGACGAATATCCTCTCTTTCCGGAAGGCCTGCCGGATTGTACCAGCAAGTGCTGACTCCGGCGTTGATCCCTCCTTTTATATCAGAAGTCAGGGAATCCCCCACCAGAAGCATTCTGGACGGGTCAGCCTGGGGAATCCGCGCAAAGCAATAATCAAAATATTCTTTCTGAGGCTTCTGACTCCCCGCATCTTCTGATACGAAAATACCGTCCATATAAGCATCCAGCCCGGAAAGAGCCAGCCGCTTATATTGCGTAGTCGATGTGCCGTTGGTGACAACGTAAAGGCCGTATCCTCTTTCCTTCAGATAGCGGCAGATATCCTCCGCCCCGTCTATCAGGACAGCCGACTGGTCCAGATAACTGCGGTACAGATCCTCCGCTTCCCTTCCGTTTACGTTTTTCCCCAATTCCTGAAAGAATGTCTCAAACCGCTCCTCTACCAGGCGCTCTTTCGTCACCTCTCCCCGCTCAAAGGCAGCCCATGCCGCCCCGTTGATCCGGTGATACAGCCTGATCCGCTCCTCATCGGCTTCAAAGCCGTAACGGGCCAGCACTGCAGCGATCCCCACCTGTTCTGCCGCCCCAAAATCCAGAAGCGTGCCGTCCACATCCAGCAGAATGTCACGATAAGTCCTCATAGATAATCTTTCCTCCACAGATTGTATATACGACCTTGCCTGTCAGCCTTGTTCCAACAAAGGGGCTGTTGGAGGCTTTTGATGCAAACTCCTCTTCCTCTACCACCCACTGGCGCTCCTCGTCAAAAATCACCAGATCGGCCGGCCGGCCTTCTTCTAAATGTCCCCAATCTTTTTTATAAAGCTTCCCCGGATTAAGGCTCATTTTTTCCATAAGCTGAAGAAGGGTCAGATGCCCCGGCTTTACCAGATGGGTAATTCCCAGTGCCAGAGAAGTCTCCAGCCCTGTAATTCCGCTGGGCGCTTCCGTCAGAGGCCTTGCTTTTTCTTCTTTGCTGTGTGGGGCGTGGTCCGTGACGATCATATCAATGGTTCCGTCCTTCAGCCCTTCAATCAGCGCCTGACGGTCCTTCTCTGTTCTCAGCGGCGGATTCATTTTGGCAAGGGTTCCATGTTCCAAAACTGCCTCTTCTGTCAGAGTAAAGTGGTGAGGCGTCACCTCCGCCCATACCTTTGCTCCCAGAGATTTTGCCAGCCGCACCATAGCAACGGAATTAGCAGAGCTGATATGCTGAATATCGATGACAGCGCCTGTATCCAGGGCAATCATACAGTCTCGCGCTACCATGGCGTCCTCTGCCAATGCGGGGGAACCGTAGATGCCCAGCTTTTCCGACACTGCCCCATGGTTAATCCCATTCTGAGCGATGTACGCCGGGTCTTCTTCATGAAAACTCAAAGGCATATCAAGGCGTGCAGCCTCCTCCATAGCCTTCCTGACGAAAGCTCCGCTCTTCAGCGGGATCCCGTCATCCGTAAATCCAATTGCTCCGGCATTTTTCAATGCCTCCATATCGGTCAACGTCTCTCCCCGAAAGCTCTCCGACACTGCAGCACAGCTAAAAACGTGAATTCCGGTCTTTTCCCCTTTCTCAATCACATACCGAAGGGTTTCCACATTATCGTTAAGCGGCTTCGTGTTGGCCATCAGAACGACAGCCGTAAATCCGCCCCGCGCAGCCGCAGCCGCACCTGTGTCAATGTCTTCCTTGTAGGTAAATCCCGGATCCCGAAAATGGACATGGACATCAGCCAGCCCGGGAGCCACCACCTTGCCTGCCGCGTCAATTACCTGGGCATTCTCCGGCACCTCCGGAACTGCCCCCTCCTCCTGGCCGCGCCAGATGATCCTGGCAATTTTTCCTTCCTCCAATATCACGTCTCCCAGTCCGTCCATCCCTCTTCCAGGGTCAATGAGCCGTCCGTTTTTAATCCAGATCATTTATAGCCAGTCTCCTTTCTCTTTGTCTTTTTATCTCGTCTTCTTTTCCAGGCATCCGGCGCCAGACCGGAGATTCCGGAAAAGAGGCCCTGGGGAAGCTGAAAAATCAATACAATGCCCAATACAATGGCCACCGCCACTTTCAGGGCCGTAAATCCCGTTTCCGAAGCCAGTTCCAACTGGTCCGTTACGATATAATAGGCAGTCCAGTAAACTCCGGCGCCTGGCACCAAAGGAAAAATTCCGGGGATCAGGAATAAGGTTACCGGACATCTCTCCCACACCGCGAAAAGCCGGGACAGCAAGATCACCACGATTGTAGCAAAAAATGTGGCTTCCGGCGATGAGGCCGAAGAAATCAGCAGACAATATACGACCCATCCGGCTCCCCCGATCAGCCCGCAGTACGGATAATAGGATCTGGGCACAGAAAACAGGACCGAAAAAGCAATTGTGCCAACCGCAGCCGCCAATACCTGTCCTATCACAGCGTCATGCCACCTCCGATCCGTCCGTATATAGTAAACATCAGGCCCACACCCATTGCGATACAGAAAAAAACTAACATGGCATCCAGCATCCTGACCGATCCGCTGATATAATCCCCATCGGCAATATCCCGGATAGCATTGGTAAAGGGAACGCCGGGGACCAGAGGGATAATGGAACCGATCACCATATGATTCAGGTGCTCTCCCAGATGGATATGGTAAAAAACCATGCATAAAAATGTTACCAGTGCTCCCCCTGCCAGATTTCCTACAATTTTAGAAAGTCTGGGGGTGCTGACATACAGGACGAACAGATACAGGATGAGTCCTGCGGCAAATGCCGCCGCGCTGTCCATCAGGCTTCCTCCAAACAGATAGCAGAAACAGCCGCTTCCAATCCCTGACGCCATAACCTGCATCCTCTTGGTCTTTCCCGGCATAGTCTTGATCGCTTCCAGGGCCTTCCTGGCTTCCTCAACCGTATAATGGCCTGCCTCGATCTCCCGGGAAAGCTGATTCACCGCGGCAACCCGGTTCAGATGGGCGCCGCTTACAGGGATATGCTGAACTTTGGCAAAATACTGCTGCCGGAGATTTCCGGCGGTCAGAAAAATGCCATTGCTTAACACAAAAGCATTGGCATAATCCACCCCATAGTGCCGGCAAATCCGGTCAATCGTCTCCTCAACCCGAAAAATCTCCGCCCCGTTTTCCAAAAGTATGTGCCCCGCTTCCATTGCGGTCTCCAGAACTTCCCTCTCATTCACAGCCAAAACTCCTCCCCGCGCCGGGTAATCTCCATGATCCTGTGCCGGTAACCTTCCGAGCATGCCTCCGCTTTCAGCCGGCGAATCACATCGAAGTCTTCCCAAAAATGCATTGGAAACACCACTTCCGCTCCCACATTCTTCATAAACTCATCCAAACCGAGCCAATACCATTCCTCCTGCCTGGGATCCAGAGGGAGAAATGCACAGTGGATCCTCTCTCCTTCCAGACAGGCAATCTCTTTTATGTATTTTTGATGCATGGCCTCATTCCACTGAGGAGATTCCTCGTTCCATCTCCAGTCATTCAGGTCCCCTGCGTGGTAGACGGCAGTTCCCTCCACCTCCACCAGAAATGCCACCCCTTCATCTGTGGACTTCAGCGTGCGGATTCCCATCCCGTCCAGCTCTTCTCTCTTTCGCCAGCCCATTCGGACCGTCTGCCCTCTGAGCGCCTCCGGTACCCTGCTGATCCAGATATCCTTTGCGAGAATATAATGAATCTTTGAATATTTTTCCGCCAGCAAGAAAATATCCGGCACAAAATGATCCCCGTGGCGGTGGCTTGCAAATACATACAGAGGTTTTTCCGGATCCATCTCCGGAATCTCTCCCTGGTAATAGTCAAACAGCAGATACCTGTCCCGACACTCTACTAAAAATCCATCGTGATGAATATAAGTCACCTTCATAACAAGTATTCCAGCACTCCTTCTATTGTCTCTATCTCATAATCTGCCAGAGAACGATCAAACCCGAACCTGTCATCAATTAAAGCTGCCACCGTCATTCCGGCCCTGTGGGCCGCTGTAATCCCCACCGTAGAGTCCTCTATCACAAAACATTCATCTTCCCTGACGCCAAGCTGCTTCGCTGTATAATGATAGATCTCCGGATCCGGCTTACTCTGGCGAAATTGGTTTCCACTGACCACCGTGTTGAAATAGCCGATAATCTCATTCTCCTCCAGTACCCGGCGAACCAGAGAAAGTCTTGTGGATGATGCTACCGCCATCAGGTAACCATTTTCCTGTAATATCTTCAGAACTGGCCGGACTTCCTGGCGGAAGATCTTCCGATAGTCAGTGGTCTCATATACATCGGTCGAATTGCGGTATTCCTCCCGCAGCTCCTCCCAGGTCTGACCATTTGATACAGCCTTCTCTACGATCTCCCAACTGTCTTTAGCCGACCGGCCCACAACGCCTAACAGATCGCTTTCTGTGATTTCCGGCCTGCGTTTTCTTGCAAATGCCAGCATCGACCTTAAATATACCATTTCACTGTCAATCAGCACACCATCCATGTCAAAAATCACTGCTTTCTTTCTGCCTGCCGCCATTGTGTCCTCCTCTGTATTCTCTCTAGGTCAAATCTTATTTTTCATAATACCATACGGATAGCAATAACGCCAGAGAAATGAATTTCTGCTTTTTTCTCTTTTTCCTTTTATATTTCTATTATTGTCAGTTATTCGCGCAAGATTTTCTTGAATTTTCCTTTCTTTTTTCTTTCATTGATTACATAATTTTAACATAATTCATACGATTTCTGAATTTTTTCCTTTTTTATTGAAATTTTTTCTATATTTTTCTATAATGATCTTACAGAAAAAACAGAACGTGATAATTTCTAAAATAGGAGGAATTTGAGATGAAAAAAAGATGGAAAAGGAATTGTCTGCTTTTGGCAGCGACCACTGTATTTCTAACCGCCCAGTTTGGCGGATTTCAGGCAGAAGCGAAGCCGTGGAAACAGCAGAATCGATGGAAAGACCAGAAGGAAGAGTGGAAAAACCAGAAAGAAGAGTGGAAAGATCACTATAAGAACTGGAAAAACCATTGGAAAGGCCGGTATGAAGATTTTGAAGATTATCTGGAAGACCAGTACAGCGACTGGGAGGATTATCTGGAAACCCAATACGGCGACTGGGAAGATCGGTATGACGACTGGGAGGACTTCTGGGACGACTGGGACGATCATCACCACGACTGGGATGATGACGACGATGACGATGACGACGACACCCCTGAGCATGTAATTGGCGGCAATGTAAATATCGTCTATTTCTGCGAGGAAGACGGTTCGGAGTGGCCGGTCGGCGATGTATGGGCATCCGGACTGATTGACGGCAAGGGCAATATTAATTCCAGCGAGATGACCAACATTCCAGCCGGATATAAGCTGAAAAGCGTTGGCGACTACTACTATGGCGGTGAAGGACAGCTCCGGGTACAGGTTGTTCCTGAACAGATCGGCGGTATGGTCAATGTTATCTACTTCTGTGAGGAGAACAACACAGTATGGGCCAATGGTGAAATCTGGGCTGCCGGACTAATCAACGGGAAGGGAAATGTTAATTCCAGCGAAATGACCAATGTTCCTGAGGGGTATGAGCTGAAGATTCTCGGCGATTACTATTACGATGGAAGCCCCGAACTCCGGGTGCAGGTCGTCCCCATCTCCGGAGGTTATGTGACAGTTGAATACTTTTACCGCAACCCCATGGGATATATTGAAGGCACCATTGTAGACGGCATCTGGGCTTCCCAGCTAATCGATGGAAAAGGCAATGTTAATTCCAGCGAAATGACCGGAATTCCCGCCGGCTACCACCTTAAGGTCCTGGGTGATTACTATTATGGCGGAGAAGGCAATCTCAAGGTAGAAATTCTGAAAGACTAACCCCCTTTCTAAATAACCTTATCCTAGTTTTAAAGAAACACCGGAGGCCGCTTCCAACTTACGGAGGCGGCCTCTTCCATGGGATGAACCTTTATCCTGTTATTCCCGGCTTGCAGAGCGGCCATAAAAACTGATCAGGTACAGGCCGCATAATCCTACCAGAGCATAGACGATTCTGGATATCCAGGTCATGCTCCCAAACAGGAAGGAGACCAGGTTGAAATTAAAAAATCCGATCAGGCCCCAGTTGATGGCCCCGATAATTCCAAGCGTCAATGCCGTATAATCCAATGCTTTATTGCCCATTTCATTCCCTCCATTCTGGATATACTACAGCTAATATGTTCCAAGAGGGTCGATTCTATTCATTGGGCTATAGGTTCCCGATTTTGCGAAGTATCTCATCTTCCCTGTCGTCAAACAACAGGCTCTTATTGTACTCATAATATCTGGCGCAGTCATACTCCTGCAAAAATTCCACACAATAAAAATTGGAATTTAATTCCGTCACAAAAAGTACCATTTCCTGACCGGTTCCAAATGCCGCTTCCATAAAGTCAAAGGCATGTTCCAGCATCTGGCCGCCAGTCTCCTTCATTTCCTCATATTCATCGCTCTGCCGGCCGAACCACTGTCTCATCCATTCCCACACGTTTTCCGGCTCTGATATCGTTTCTTCTCCCAGGCTCCTTCTGCAGTCTTCCATGGCTTTCATAGTGCGCCGATATCTCCGCGCTTCCCCAACAGACAGAATTTCTTGCCGCTCTTTTTCCTCATATTCGGCAGAAAGCTCCTCCAAAGTCTTCCCCGGATCCTTTAAAATACGAAGTTTTTTCATCAAAAGTTCCAGATCGCCGGCCTTTTCCCGGCAGCCGGCAAAGTAGCCGGAAAGCTTTGACAAAAGCAGCCCTACCAGGCTCAGTTTTTCATCAAAAGGCGCTTTGGCTGCCTGGTCGCAGACATTTTCCCGAATCGTGCCTGACAAGATCTCCTCCACCCGGTATTCACTCTGATACCGCCTGTAAAGCTCCAGATAATTGGCAAAATCTTTGGCTATCTTGGGGTGCTGAATATATTGGTACACCACATCGCGGTCTGCATTCTTTCCCAGCTTCTCATAGACCTGGAGAAGCCCTGACAAGTCGTCCCAGCCTCTGGGGGTAGCGAACTGCTTGCCATCCACCGTCGTTTCTATCGTACACAGATACTGGGGTTTTATGTTTAAATACGACCGGACTGCAGGGTAAATGCCCTCTGTCTCAGCATATTCTTTCCAGACTTCATAATCTGGTTCCACGTAGATCTTTTTGATTCTGTCTAAAGTTACTACATCGAAGTCCCTGACTGATTTGTTAAATTCCGGCGGATTCCCGGCCGCTGCGATAATCCAGCCCTGAGGCAGCTTGTGGCTGCCGAAGGATTTGCACTGCAAAAGCTGGAGCATAGCCGGCGCCAGGGTTTCTGATACGCAGTTGATCTCATCCAGGAACAAAATTCCTTCCCGGAGTCCTGTCTCCTCCATCTTATTGTATACCGATGCAACAATTTCACTCATCGTATATTCGGTCGCTGTATATTCCCTTCCGCCAAACTCTCTTTTCTCAATAAAAGGCAGGCCGATGGCACTCTGACGGGTATGGTGCGTGATCGTATATGCCACCAGGCCAATTCCGCACTCCCTGGCAATCTGCTCCATAATCTGGGTTTTCCCCACTCCTGGAGGGCCTATGAGCAGTACGGGCCTCTGCCTGACAGATGGGATTGCATATTCTCCAAATTCATCTTTCATCAGATAGGCTTCTATCGTATCTTTTATTTCCTGTTTTGCTCGTTTAATGTTCATCAGTCTTTTCCTCCTGCGGCCTTTTCCTCCAGCTCCCCACGCCGCAAAATCAATTTGATTGCCCAGGCCGGCACGGAAATGTCGCTATAATTGTCATCAAGAAAGACAAATGCCGTATCGTAGGGCGGGCTTTCTGCCGGGTAGATTCCCTTTCCGTCCGTAAAATAGATCAGTCCCTTTAGCCTGGAAAACCTGCCTTGGGCCATCAGGCTGCGAATGTACTCGAAAACCGGTCTGAAATCGGTTCCGCCGTACCCGGACACAGTAAAGTTCTCCATGTACTGTTTCAAATCCTCCCGGGACGTTATGACGGTATCTGACCGGATCCGGTCATCACATTGGACAATGTGGACATTGATCTTGCGAAAATAGCTTTCCGACTCTGCCAGCACTCCGTACGTCTCTTCCAAAAATCGGCGCACCAGCTCTCCGGAACAGGACATAGAAGTATCCACCGCTATGACAAAATCCTCAATGCGCTTTATCTCCCTGGTCTCCAAAGGTTCCAAGAGGGGCATATTTCCATAGAGGCTCATACCATACATGTAAAATCCATAGTCAAAAGAATCCGCATCTACCTGCAGTTCTTCTCTGAGGACAGCAAATTTTCTCAAAAAGGCTTTATAATCGTAACGATCCCGGTTCTCCGCCCTGACCTGTTCCATCAGGCTTTCATTGTCCCGTGCACCGTCCTTTACCCCCATCTCCATTGCTGTCTGAAGCTTTTCCCGATTGTCCTTCCACTGGTTCTGCCGTCTGCTTGCCATAGCCGGCGGTTCTTCCTTCCGCCACAGTTCATGGCTGTCCACTCGAAATTCCGCTGTCAGCCGTTCCACCTGATGTTCCGGCAAATCCATCCTTCGTAAAGCCTCATAAATTCCCTCTGCCGTCAGCACCTTCAGCCCCATTGCCTTAAGTCTCAGGTACATCTCCCTTCTGGCTGCCGACGGATGAATGTACACACATTTCTGATACAGCTCATCAATCACAGACTCCATAGCGATATCGCAGGCCAGGTCCCAGAGCTCCGGCACACCGGCCTTCTTTCCTCCGTCAATGTGACCGAACAGACAATGAAACACCATATGCAAAAAAGCCCGGTTCACCAGAACCCGTCCTTTTCTGTACATCTGAATCAAATTATCCGGCTGATAGTAAATCAAAAAACCGTCCGTCCCCAGGCCATCCATCGTCCAGGCTGCCTCATAGCCCAGGCTGCTCAGGGATACATCCAAAAAACGCATATTCAGGTACAATTCCGTTCTCGCCCGGTTCAATATCTCCGTGCACACTTCCACCAGATTCAATTCTGAAAGCTGCCGGTCTCTTACAGGATCAATCATTCGCTCCCGTTAATGCCTCCCGTTCTTTCTTTAGCTCTTCATAAAGTTCATACATCGTCCACTGGCTGTTCTGCTCTGTCACGACAGCCTTCAATTCAATTTTGGGCACGCCCGCTTTCCGCAGTCCGTAAAGAAGCTGATCCAGCCGGTTCTCGCTGAAACGGTACAGTACCAAAATCTGCTCTTCCAACGGCCCCTTCCTCTCGTGTTTGCTGCCATCTTCTCTTTCTTTTTCCGATTTTATCTCCGGAATCCCCAGCAGGGTTCCAATCGTCTCCCCAAGCTGTTCCTCCGTGACGTTTTTTATTCTGACCCCCATCCTGACCAGAACGCTCTTCATCATTCCCGGTTTTGGCGCATTGCCCGGGTTATAGTATAACACTGCCTCTTTCATATCCTCGTTCCTCTCTGTCTCTATAGTTCAAATCTCCGTTTTCTGATGTGACCTTCCCTGTTCTGTTCTTCCTGTTTCCTTTTCCTGCCATAGCGGATATCCATCAAGAGGGGAATCAGCTCTGACTGTCCGGTCCTCTGGGCGGCTCCGATCATCTTTTCCAGCACATCTATTCCAATCCGCGGATCTCCGGCCGTATCTTTCATCAGCGCCATATCTCCCACATTGGCAAATGCCTCCATCGCCGCCTCCGGGTGAGTCCCAATATATTCCAGATAGGCTATCCGTCCGTCTTCTGACAAATGCACAGGGTATTCCAACCGGTACCAGGCCAACTCCGAAACGATCTGCGGCGGCTCTTGAACCCGAACGTGAGGGAACAGTGCGTCATACTCGGCAAACGGCATCTGTTCTTTCCTGAAACAATACCGATACCGGTGACCGCAGCCGTGCATCTCCAGATTCACAATTCGGGCTGGCGTGTTCTCCACTGATTCCTCAAAATATTCCGGAATCAAAAGCCTGGCCTGAATCTTCCCTTCCTGATCCCTTAGCGTTACCCGCAATGTCTGATTCAGCTCTGAAAGCACCTCGTAAAGGCAGGACTTTTGTGACGGGTCCATCCAAACATCCAAGTCTCTGATCTTCCGACAGCCGGTAAAAAGTCCGGCACCCAGATCTCTGATTGCTGTAGAGAAAGCCAGTTGTCTTAATTCTTCACAATTATAAAAAGCATATCTCCCAATTTTCTTCAAAGTTTTTGGCAGTACAATGCTCTCTGCTCTGGTACCGATTAGAGGCGGCAGTCCCATGAAGTCTTCATTCTTTGATTCCTCCCGCATTGCGGAAAAAGCGTAATCAGCCAATTCCAGCACAGGAAGGGACTCTCCCTCCGGATTTTCTACTGTTTCCGGAAGCTCTGCTTCGCTATCCCGGCTATAGATTCTCAGGATCCGGGCTCCTTTTTCATCTCCAATCCGGCACTCTTCCCATTTTATATGCATAGCTGCCTCCTTCTATCTTTACGCTAGCGTCAGTGTACAAGGGACAACACGCCTCAGCCATGCAAATTCGGGCGTTCTCAGCGTTATCCTCTATTAGCGTACGTCTACGCCTCTATCGTCTGCCTTGATAACGCCCGAATTTCCTATGGCTGAGGTCTTCGAGTCGAGAAGGAGATAATTTGTTCTGCCTCAAGGCACTTGATTGACGCGTACAGAGACGTACGCGGAATGAAAGTAACGTAGAGGCAGGGCAAATTAGCCCTTCATCGACCGTATTGTCCCCTTGTACACTGACGCTATTATAGCCCAAAGGCCCAAAATCTACAACTGGGACTTGCCCTGCAGACAGCTGCCCGTCTGAATTCCAGTCACCGCAAAATCAAAAAAATCAGATTCATTGAATTTACATATTGACAATTTAGAATTTTTCGAGTAGAATTATCTACGTTGTTGAGGAAGCCCAGATAGCTCAGTTGGTAGAGCAGAGGACTGAAAATCCTCGTGTCGCTGGTTCGATTCCGGCTTTGGGCATTTGCCTGGTGTAGATACACGAGGTCATATCAATGTTTTATTTTGCGCGAGTGGCTCAGGGGTGGAGCACCACCTTGCCAAGGTGGGGGCCGCGGGTTCGAATCCCGTCTCGCGCTCTTTTTAATTGGG
>CAJFOF010000073.1 GCA_904395885.1 uncultured Lachnospiraceae bacterium | reverse complement strand
GTCGATCTGATACTTCTCCACCGATGTCAGGATCATCTCCCGGCCTCCCACGATGGGCACGCCCTCGATGAATCTTCCCCACTTGTTGGGGTTATCATCGATGACGCAGCAGGGTCTGGCCTGAACCTCCCGGGACGCCTTCAGCTCTCTCAGGATGATCTGTCCGGCCGCCCCAGCCCCGATCACCATAGCATTGTGGCTGACCCTCCGGCTCTGTTCCCTCCTGGCTCTCTCCAGAGTGATGTAGCGATAGGCGAACCGCACTCCTGCCACCAGAAGGAACTGGGTCAGACAGCCAATGATGTAGTAGGAAAATGGCATCCGCCGTATAAAGAAGGTGATCCCCACAACCTGGAACAGGGTCGTCAGCACCGTGGCAGCAAAGATCCGGTTCAGCTCACTGAAGCTGGCGAACCGCCACAGGCTGTTATACAGGCGTAGCACATAAAAGGCAATCAGGACAAAACCTGTATAGAAAGGGGCAAAGGAAACAAATGCCTGAAGGTATTCCTGGGGAATCCGGGAATAGCTTAAGTCAAACCGCAGCCATAATCCAAAAAAGTAGGAAAAATTCACTGCGACGATATCATAGAGAACCAGGTAACAGGCGATCACCTTCCAGTGTTCCAGACGCCATTTTTTCCTCATCTCTTCTATTTTCTCTGCAATCCGGTTTCTCTTCCCATTTCTTTCATTCCGTTCCATACCATTCCATCCTCATGTTCCAAAAAATCCCCGAAGATGCCGCAACATCTTCTTTTTCCCGCCTTTTTCAAAGGCAGCGGAAGCCAAGGAATACTGATATCTTTCTCCGGCCTCCGCTTTTTGGCCTTACCGTTTATACACAACCGATAAGGTTCCGGAGCCGCTGACGTTGACGGTCACGGTCTTGCTGACCGGATCCACTGCTAACGGCTGTAAAAGAACCCATCTGCCTGTCGCATTGTCATAGAACAGAACCGATACGCCTTCCAGGCTGTCCAGCAGGTTGGGTACGTACAGGGATACTTCTACATCCCCTGTCTTAACTGCCGCGGTGCTGGCATCCTTGGTGATGATGGCATGGGTTCCGGTAAGGGCGCTGTAGCCTGTCAGATCTACATCTGTGGTTACGGTCGCCAGATCCTGCCCGGCATTGATCGCTTCGATGGAGGATACGACTGCATTGGGCAGTCCTGCGGTTGCAGCTACACCCATTGCAAATCCGATTGCCGTGTCGCCAATGACCGCTTCACCTTTGGAGTTGACGGTTACCTGCTGACCTGTGCTGGTCACTGTGTCTACTGCCACACCGATGCTGCTCCCTCCGTTGCTGCTGGTTGTGGCTCCTGTGGTCTTCACCCCTGTGGATGATACGGTGACGGTCGTCGCGTAGTCCCGGCTGCTCCCGGAGCTATAAGACGAACCGCTTCCGCCGTCGCTGTATTCTGCGCTGCCTGCAGCCAATGCCGTTACCGGCGTTGCTGCTAATGCGGCTACCAGAATCAGCGCTGTTAATCTTTTTTTCTTCATAGCTTCCACCTTCCTTCCCTCTCGGGATTTTTTATTCAATAAACAGCCCCCTGGCTGATTATTGTCGGCTTTTCCGGACAAATTGTCCTCTTCCAATATCCCATTACTGCCCGGTCTCCCGGTAAAACATTTCCAGGATCAGTGGCAGCAATGCTTCTTCATCCGCATAAAATTCATCGTACCTGGCGGTGGTGACTCCGCTTCCCGGCACGGTATAGAAGTTTTCTTCTCCCAGGCTTTCCGTCTCCAGGGCATCCATGGCCAGTTTCAGATACTGATCTTTTGCCATGTCCGTCACCATATAGTCTTCTATCTGTTCAAAAAGAGCGGGCACGATGTTGCTGTCTGTTCTGGAACGCTCTTTGACTGCCTGGAAGAATCCCATGATATACTCTTCTTCCTGGTCCATCCGGTAAAGGGCCGAATGGTCTTTCCCGGTATCCCGATATCGGACGAATTTCTCCGCCTGCTCCCCCGTCAGGGTGACAGTAGCTCCCTGAATGAATTCCGGGTCACTTTTTTCCATCCCGTCTGTGGGGATCGTCACAGTAACTCCTCCTACGGCATCGTTTAAGATGGAGATGACTTCCGTGTTGGCTGCTATGTAATAATCAATCTCAAGACCTCCCAGCAGCTCTGAGACGGCTTCCCTCATATATTCGCAGCTTGTCTCCCTGCCGTTTCCGTAGGTATAGGCCAGTGTCAGATGGTGAATGTCCTTTCCAAGGACGTTGCCGCTGAGATCTGTCATAGTGATTTCCGTCATGGTATCCCTGGGAATCATCAGAACTTTCAGGCTGTTTCTGGCTGTATCCTGGGCAACCAGAAAGATCCCGTCAGCCTGCCCTCCAAAACCAGGGGTCGTTTCCTCTGTCATAGCCCCATCACGGTCTACTCCCAGGCAGAGCACTGCTTTCACATAGGTATTCCGCCTGTATGCCTTTCCCTGGTATTGAATGACATCAGATCCAAGGACATTGCTGTCCTCCATCTGGCCATACTGTCTCTCTGCTATTTCTGCTTCAATTGCTTTTCTTTTTCTGAGCAAAACTACTGTGACTGCCAAAAAAGCGGCAGCAGCCAGAATCAAGATCCCTACCGCTGCCCTTTTTATTCCCTTTTCGTGGATCTTGAGCCAATTCATCCTTTTTCTAAACCCTTTCTGTTACAGTTTCCACTATCCGGACAAATTAGTATGTGTCATACTTCTTGTATTTCCCATAACGGCCATACTTCCCGTACTTTCCGTAATACTTCTCGCTGTGCAAATCCATCTTGTTCAACACAACCCCCAGGATCCGGCAGCCCGTCTTTTCTAACTGATTTTTTACCTTCTGTTCCAAATGGTAGCTGATGGCTCCGCTCTCGATAACCATGACTGCCCCGTCACAGTGGCGTGCCACAATCGCTCCGTCGATCAGATTCGCCATGGGCGGCGTATCCACGATAATATAGTCATATTCCTCTCTCAGCTCCCGGAACATCTCTCCACAAAGTTCTTCTTCCAAAAGCTCTGCCGGGTTGGGCGAATAGGGTCCTGCAAACATTACATCCAGATTTTCTATATTCGTCTGGTAGATGGCTTCTTCCAGAGTCTTTTGACCGCTTAAATATTGAGACAAGCCATTGACTTCGTGTTCCAGTTGGTATCTGGACACCAGCACGCTCTTACGGATATCAGCATCTACCATCAGCGTCTTTTTTCCGATCTGAGACAGAGATTCCGCCAGCGCAAAGCTCACATCACTCTTTCCCTCATCCGGCATCGCACTGGTAAACATTACCACATGGATACTGTTCCCGCAGAACTGGATATTTGTCCTCAATGTCTTGATGGCTTCTTTATAGTTATAGTCATCTTTCATAATCCGCTTCAGTTCTACTGTCTGACTGCCCATCAATGCTTCCTCCCTTTCTTGCGTTTGCGGGACCTTCCGTGTTCTGTGGAAACATTTCCGGCCATCACCTCTTTAACCTCTGCCACTTCTCCGACGCGCTCCGGTACAGATGCCAGCACCGTCAGCTCCAGATATTTGGCTACATCCTCTTCCGTCTGGACCGTATCATTGAGCAGTACCTGCAGAACAATGGAACCGCAAACCAACATTACTGCAATCAAAGCACCCAGGACGGCGTTTCTTCCGTTACTGGGGCTGGATTTCTTTTGCGGCACTTCCCCGTCCTCAATCATCTTCGGCGGTACCATCTCCATGATGTCACCGATGTACTCGGAAGATGCGTTTGCTATTTCGTCCACAATGGTCTTTGCCATGACCGGGTCCGGATCCTCCACACTGATAGAGAGGATACGGGTATCCGTAGGATTCTCCAATGTAATCTTTTCTTCCAGTTCTTCATGAGTCAGATTCAGTCCCAGACTCTGAATCACATCCTCCAAAATCGGACGGCTCTTGACAATCACCTCGTAATCTTTGGTCAATTGGCTTCCAATCTGCAGATCTGCCAGAGACGTCAGCGTCGTCTCCTTTGACAGGATGTACATCATAGCTGTGGAGGTATACTGGGGCGTCAAAACAAACTTGCTGAAGGCTCCTGCAATCCCGCCTCCTATCACTGCCGCCAGCAGGATCAGCCAAATCCGCCGTTTTAATGCCGCCAACAATTCCAGCAGGTCAATCTCTACTTCCTCATTCTCATATACTTTTTTCGTTTCCATCATCTGTCATTCCTAATCTCTTTTTTCGTTTCCTTCATACTGCTTTTCCAAAATTTTCAGCGGGTTTTCCCATGTAAGACTCCTCAGTTGTTTCTGACTCACATGATTTTCCAACCAATCTAATGCCCCCTCAAGCCGAGGGGCCCTCCAGTCTGTCCGATGCATATCGCTTCCCAGTACCTGGATTCGGCCTTCTTCTATCTGTCTTCGGCACCATCGCACATCGGCCTTGTACCACGGTCCTTCCAGGCTCTCATAATTCATCTGCAGCCAGTAGCCACACCCTCTCAGATCCGCCAGGTTCTTTTCGTCCCGCAAACACCGATATCGCTCTGCATGGGCCAGTACCGGCTGATACCCGGAATGTGACAGTTTCCTCAGTCCCCCCAGCAATGTTCCATAACTGACTCCGGGATCAAACTCTGTCAAAACGTAACGGCTTTCCGCCAATGTCAAGGCTCTCTCTTCCTTCAGATGCTCTGCCAACCCGTCGTGGTAATAAGTCTCCTGCCCCAAGCTGACTTCAAACCATGGGTATCTCTCTTTTACTCTCTGTTCCAATTCTCTGACCAGACAAAACAAATTTTGTTCCTTCGGCCCTTTTCTCTTTGAATAATGAGGTGTGGCTATGATCCCCGTCACCCCCTGGGCCGCTGCCATCCGGATCATTTCCAGGGCTTCTCCCATGTCCCTGGCCCCATCGTCCACACCTGGCAGGATATGGGCATGGATATCTATGATCCCCTTTCTCAAGTCCTCTCCCTCCAGCTCTCTTTTTTCCAGAAACACAGTATTTCGCATATAGCGTACTTCACTGACACAAAAAGACTGGCATCCCGCCTGCCTTTCAGCTCATCGCTTCCCAGGCCGGCCGCTGGTACGCCTTCATAATATTGATTATGT
>CAJFOF010000072.1 GCA_904395885.1 uncultured Lachnospiraceae bacterium | reverse complement strand
TACCCGTTTTGATTCACCTGATAAGATTCTTGCCTATGCTGGTTTATCTCCATCTACCTATCAATCCGGTCAAATGGATAACTCTCATGCCAGGATGGAAAAACGCGGTTCAAAATATCTACGATATGCATTGTTTAATGCAACGATTTATGTGTGTACCTGGGATCCTACGTTCAAGACATATCTTGCCAAGAAAAGATCCGAAGGAAAACACTATTATGTTGCAGTTTCACATGCAGCCAAAAAACTTGTCCGAGTAATATACCAACTTGAGAAATCAAGGCAGCCATATCAGAAACAGTTTTGACAATCCCTATATCATCTCTTCTTTAAAGAGCACCTGAAAAGATGCTCTATTCGTCATGCAATTTTCAAGGTTCTGATTTCGATGAAATATTCATCGCTACACTTCATAAAAGTTTGATCTTTTTCAATTTAACTATTGACTTTCTCTAATAGTTAGTCTCGTATTTTTTATTTTAACATAATCCCCAAGCTATTTAAATAGTCAGTTTTTATATTCAAGATTTTAAAAAATCATCCAGAATTCTTGCATTTATCACTTATTTAAGATAAAATAAATATACATTTATCTATCAACCTAAGGGGGTAATTCCGGCATGTTAGATATCGCTCTGTGCAATAAATTTATTGAAAAAGTCAACCATTATACTGAGTATAATATTAACATCATGGATGACAATGGGATCATTATAGCAAGCCGTGACCCTAACCGCATAGGCAGTTTTCATTACATTGCATATCAGATCATCCAGTCCGGTATGGAGCTGCTGGAAGTCAGGGATGAGAAGGATTTTCCCGGTGTCCTTCCCGGAATAAACATGATCATTCTGGTTAATAATGAGCGGGTCGGCGTGGTAGGTGTCACCGGGGCGCCGGACAAAATCAAATCTGTCGCACTGATGATAAAAATGTCGATTGAGACTATGCTGGCATATGAAATGTCAAAAGAAGCGCATTTTAAACGTCAAAGCAGCAAAGAGCGGTTCATTAACTACCTCTTAATCGACAACCTTGACATTGCAAAACTAAAACAAAGCGCTGCAGAACTGGGATATCGGGATGACTGTGTAAGAATCTGCATTCTATGCAAACTCAAAGACGGTGAATATGCCGAAGAATTCATCAGGCGCCTGAAAAGCAGTGAAATGCATACAAAACAAAATATTTCTTTTATTCTGGATGATTCTCATATTCTGATCTTTATGATGTTTCCTGCCCAAAACTATGCTTCTTTTTTAGCAGATTACAAAGCCATGATTGGCTGCTATCTGGCCGATGTTCTCCATTGGCTTCTGGTAGAAGATATCTGCTGCAAATTTTATATTGGCAGTTTCCAAAACAATCTGGCCAATTATAAAGCGTCGTATGAGCATTGCAAATGGTTGGAAAATAATATTGTTTCCAATAAAAAAGCGGAATATTTTTATGACCACACCGGCGACTACTTTTTAGATATCATCCCGTCTGCCCAATTATATTCCGCTTTTAATGTATTTCTCAGTTCTCTCCCAGCTCACCTGAGAGATGAGTATGTCACTACCTTCTCTGCTTTGATAAAGAATAATTATAATCTCAAAGAAAGCAGCAAGGATTTGTATGTCCACAATAACACCCTGACTTACCGGTATAACAAACTCAAAAATCTTTTAAATATCAACCCTATCTTGTCTGCCTCCGACCGCGATTTCTGCCGCACGCTCTATCTGTTTTTCATTTCAGCAGCAGGAAAAAGTCAGCGCTGACATTTTAAGACTTTTATTGAAACTGCAGTCAGAATGACTGCCGCTCCTATGATAGACATCCACCCTGGTCTTTCTCCCAAAAACAGGAAGACCCAGACCGGGTTCATCACCGGATCAATTACCGGAATCAGTACAGATTCCAGTGCGGAAAGTCCTTTGCTTGCCGATGCGTATATCGTGTATGAAACGGCTGACAATAACCCTGCGAGAATCAAAAATGCCGTATCACTGGCGCCTGGAATTCCGCTTTGTATCAGAAAGGGAAATCCTGCTATCGCCGCAAGAACATTTCCAAAGAAAAACGAGTTCTCTGGATTCCCTTCCTTTTGCATCTGGAGAAACATCGAAATCCCTGCAAATGAAATTCCATTGACAACTGCAACTGCATTTCCAAGCGGATTACCTCCTCCCGTTCCATCTGAGAAGAATAAAAGCATTCCTCCAAAGACACTGGCCATGCACGCCATATCGGTTTTCGTTATCTTCTCTTTCAAAAAAATTCTGGAAAACACTGCCACATAGATAGGCGCCGTATACTGCATCATAATTGCAAACGCCGAAGTTGTCAGCTTTGTCGATACTGTAAAGCAGTAGTTAAAAATCAGATAACACACGGCGCCTCCAAAAGCATATCGATCCAGCTTTAGAGTTCCCCGTTTCAAAATCCAAGGAAATAATACCACAGCCGCAATCAGGCTCCGACCACAGGAGATGGCATACGGTGTCAGGCTGATCATCTTGATATTCAGTCCTGCCAGACTCCACATCAGCGCAACTATACAAGTCAATACTACTGCTTTTCTATGGCTCATGCCGTTTCTCCCCTATTTCAATTCCTACCCGCAGCAAAGCGAACAGCCTGTCAGCGGCATTTCTATACAGATTCTCTGCATGATCCATTGCATATTCAATATCCATAGCAGCGTTGACCGTTGTTACCACACCCTGGATTCCGAATTCAGCTATGCCTTCATAGTTCTCACTGATCCCTCCTGTCACTGCAACCACAGGGATTCCCTTTGCCTGGCAATGACGGCCTACGCCGGATATTACTTTTCCGTAAACAGACTGAAAATCCAGGTTTCCTTCGCCCGTCACTACCAGGTCTACCCCTTTCAGCTTTTCATCGAAATCGATTAATGTCAGGACTTCTTCAATTCCGGATTTCATCTCCGCTTTCAAGAAAATCTTCAATGCAGCTCCAAGTCCTCCTGCGGCACCGCCTCCTTCAATCAATTCTACATCATACCCTGAATACTGCTTCAGGATATTCTGATAGCTGCACATTCCATTTTCCAAATTTTTTAGTTTTTCAGGCGTGCCTCCTTTCTGCCGCCCAAATGTATAGGTAGCTCCCCGGTGACCACATAAAGGATTCTTCACATCACATATGACAGTAAAGGAGGCATCTTTGACGTTTGGATCTATTTCCTGAGTGTCAATCTGTTTTACCTTTATCAAATTTGCCCCAATCCCTTTTACCGGTTGGTTCCGATCATCTAAAAATCTGACTCCTAAAGCTGCCATCGCCCCCATACCACCGTCATTTGTGGCAGAACCGCCCAATGCGATAATGATATCGCGATAGCCGCTATCCAATGCAGCTCTGATCAGTTCTCCCGTTCCATAGGAAGTTGTAAGCTCTGGATCCCGCTTTTCTTTTGGAATCAAAGGCAATCCTGACGCAACACTCATATCTAAAATCACTGTTTTTTCATTGACCACACCGTAGTAAGCCTCTATAGGATTCATATATGGATCATGAACCTGTACAAAAACTTTTTTCCCCCCGGCAGCTTTTATGACTACATCTGCTGTTCCCTCACCGCCGTCAGCGACCGGCACCTTTATGCATGTACACCCTGGAAAGTATTTCTCTGCCGACTGTTCCAGCAATTCTGCAGTTTTTTCAGAAGAAAGACTCCCTTTAAAAGAATCTGAAGCAAATAAGAATCTCATATGGTTCACCTGCAAATCAATATTTTGCCTTTTCCTTTTTTCTGTTGATAAGCTGCTTTCTTTGAATCTGAGAGGTGGAAATGTTAAGAGCTACCAACTTTTCGTATACAGAATCAACCGCCTTTTCTACCTCCTGAACACATTTTTCCATGGTCTCCGCATCAGGATTTTCAATCTGGTTCATCTTATCCTGCAGTTCTTTCTGAATAACTTCCCAGACTTTTTTATTCCTCGGATAATCAATTTCGATCTCGTCAGTCAATCGTTCCATTTTCCACCAGAAGGAGTCTTGTTCAAAAAAGCCTTTTGCATAAGAAACTTTTTTCGGAAGCGGCTCCTCTATCGAATAAGGCAAGAAAACGGAACAGCAGGGTCTGGACATGCAGCCTCTGAAAGTAAGGTTTCCTTCTCTCGGGATTTCAACAACTGCTCCCGCTGCCGTCACACTGGAAGCTTCATCTATGTTATGCATGCAAATGCTGACCAGCAGGCCATCTGCGGGGCTGAATCTCGGTTCAATCAATTCGCCTTCATAATGGTCTCTCAAAATTGCCTCCATTGTGTCAACATCAATCTCTCCCTTTTTCTCCTGCAAAATCTGGTTCAGCCGCCTAAACCTTGGATAGGCCGCTCTGTGTTTTGCTCCCATCAGGCCATAGACCCGGGCAAAATGGAACGGTTCTTCGTTTCGGGGATCCGCATACCCCATTTCATATGCGTGTTCTTTAATATCTGGCGAACCTTCATCCCATACCTCCCCGGTGCTGTAGCAGTTAGAAATCCCGCACACGTCTTTTACTCTTCTCGCCACATACCTTCTATTAACGGTGTCCACAACCCAGGCCTCATTTGGATCCGCGATCAGAAATGCATTGTGATACCGAAAATCAGAGTGCTCTGCAGCGCTTCCTCCCTGCCCGTAAGTCTCTAACAATGAGATAATAACATGCATGGCTTCATAGGCCGTCTTTCCTCTCTCCAATCCAAGCCGTAGCAAATCCATTCCCAGCAGCCCATTCTCCGTCTCTTCCTCTTCGACCGACCAAACCGCCTCGTTTCCGATTACAACATGGTGCTCATTCATTCCGTGTTCAAATCCCCATATCCAGTGGGGCTTAGAACCTAACACTTTATAGGTGTGAGGCACCTGTGGAATCGAAATATAAGTACACTGTACCATTTCCCCCTCTTTATAATCAGCGGCCTCATATTCCACTAAGGGCTGCGCTTCCAGCAATGGTCTATCGCTGTTTTTGGCAAAAATAATATTTCCGGATTTCGTGCAGTTTCCCAAAGCCACCATTGTGTCACAGGAAAAAATATCGTTCTGATTGAATTTACGCATTTGCAGTCTCCTTCTCTCTTTCATTTAATTCGCTGACAATCTGTTTCATCGTTCCTTCGTTCAATTTCCAGAAAACACCCAGTATAGACATCCCGAGGCAGATCGCTGCCGGCAGAAGGCAGTAGATTGCTTTGATTCCCAAAATCGTAGAAGCGGTCTGTTCCTGATTGGCCACATATCCAACCACATCCAGCAGTGCACCGACGATTGTCCCCGAAAATGCCATTCCCATTTTCTGAGAAAACGTATAAAAACCATAATTGATGGCCCGGACATTCTTCCCTGTCTTCCATTTTCCGTAATCAGTGGTATCCGCAACCATTGTAAAGAAAATCGGCAGCAGTGCGCTCTGTGTAAACATTCCGATCCAACAGGTAACAGCAACCACCGCATAATTATTTGAAAAGAAAAATCGGATGACACTTGATGCGGCAAAGAGAAGGCCACAGCCGATCAGAATCGCCTTTTTACCTGTTTTTCTGGCAATCGGCACTACCATCAAAGCTGCGATAGCGGAAATCGGGGCACTGATTCCCAAGATGATTCCCATTAATTCTGACGAATTCAGACAATAAGTGAAAAAGTAACTCATAGAACCATCATAGATATAAGATCCCAATGTTTTGCAGAAAAAGGCCCCTGAAAGGATCAACAACTGTTTATTTCCGAATACTACTTTTGCATAGTCCTTCAGATTCGTTTTTTCTTTTGCCTCCGGAGCTTTAGCCCGTTCTACTACGTTGGCCACACAGATCAAAGTACAAATCGTTGCAATTACTGCAAATACTGCAGCTACGGTGCCGTATGCGTTTCCGCTCTCCATTCCGCTTTGCAAATAGGGAGTCGCTATGGAGCATATGAGCGTAGGCACAGCCACAATGGCAAAACGGATTGAGTTTAACAGCGTCCTTTCGTTTGTATCATGAGTCATGGTAGAAGCGAACGCATTAAACGGGATTGCATAGCAGGTGTACATCAATGTCCAGAAACAGTAGGCAGCCAGAGCAAAAATGATCTGTCCCTGTACCGGAAAATGAAAATTTGTAAACATGATGACAAAAGATATTGCCGTTGCTATGGATCCCCATAATATCCATTTTTTGTATTTAGCTGACTTATCCGATATGTATCCGATAGCAATATCATTGAGTCCGTCAAAAACCCGGCTTCCCATAAATATCAAGCCTGCAACAGTTGCCGAAATTCCAAGAACGTCGGTGAAAAATACGATGGTGAACAAGGCGATAAATTTCAAATACAGATTTGCCGTAATATCGCCGATTCCATAGCAGACCATCTCTTTCATGGTAAGTTTTTTCTCCTTCATTTTACCCCTCCTGTATAAACAAATATTTTTTATAATTCAATCATACATTTTGAAGAGATTTTCCACAAAATTTAGGGCGATAAAATTCAGGCTCTTTTTTGTGGTTTAAACACAAAAAGAAACCACCTGCAAAAGCAAAGTGGTTTTCATAAACAAAGGCAGTGTCACTGTACAGGGTCAGTCCCGATAAAAAATCTGTTCGATCCCCAGGGAATGAACCATCGTGATAATTTCTTTCGTCCTTCTCACATGGAATTTTTTCAAAAGCGTGTTGATCTGCGATTTAACTGTAGAAACCTCCACCACCCTCTCTCTGGCGATCGTACTGACACTTTTCTCTTCTAACAGCATCCGGATCAACTGTCGTTCACTTGCCGTAATCGCAAATGAGACATTGATAAAGTAATTCATTTCCCGTTCTTTTTTCTTCATCCGCGAAAATTCCCGGGTAATCTTTCGGGCTATTTCCGGGGCGATCTGATTTCTTCCGTAAAAGCAGTCGATAATCTTCTGTATGATCTCTTCATGGGAAGCGCTCTTTACAATGTAGTCCACATTAGGAGCGCTGGAGAAGGCCTGGTAGATAAACTCCTCTTCCTCATGTACCGTCAGAAAGAGGATTATAACAGAAGGAGATTGCTCAGCAATCAGTTCTGCGGCGCGGATTCCCGCTGAATCGCTTTCCATCTCAATGTCCATCAATACCAGGTCGGCACTCCTCCCCTCCAGCAGGTGTACGATCTCTTTTCCGCTGCGGGCTCTGGCCACCACCTCGATCCTCTCATCTTTTTCCAGGGCTCTGCAGATATCATTCAGCAAATACTCAATGTCTTCTGCCACCGCCACCCGAATTTTCTCCTCCATGCTCTGTCACCTCACCTTTTCGGTACCATGGGATCGAGACATATATTTTTGTCCCCTCTCCTAATACGGACTCAACGCTCACTTCTCCAAAATGGCCTCTGACTACCTGTTCCACGTACAGAAGCCCCAGACCCCAGCTTTTCTTGGAATTTTTACTGCTGTAAAACGGCTCAAATATCTTAGAGAGATTTTTCTGCTCGATCCCCTCTCCCGTATCTGACACTTCAAATATCTGATTCTGGCCCTGGATGTACAGCCGGATCCTCACTTCTCCCTCCCCGTCATCCTTCTGTTCAATACTGTCCACAGCATTTTTCAGCAAATTGTACAGCGCCTCTGAGAGATGGTGGGAATCCGCCAGGATAGGATACTCTTCTTCTACTTCCAGGGTCATTTTGGCGGAGGTGTTGGCCATCTTCTGGATCGCAGCGTCCATGACTGCCGACGGGCGTTCTATCTCCTCCAAAACCATGTATTTGTTTTTAAAAGCGTGGTACAGGTCATCCATCCGGAGAAGCATGGATTCGCTGACTGCAGATATTGCAGATAGTTTTTCTGCGCCTTGTTCATCCAGATCCACCTCCTCCTGAAAATCCCGCAGCATAGCCCTCAATACCAGCAGCTCATTTTTCATACCATGCGTATACATTTTTACCCCGGCATCGTGGTCTTTTAACTTTTTGTCAATCGATATGCCCGGGCGCCCGATCTGCTTTGCCAGCCGCGAATAATTCCACAGGGCGCGGGATCCGATCATAATCAGCACCGTACTGGACAAAATGATCACCGGCCAAATCCATTGGCTGTTAAAGTAAAGAAAATTCGAGTATATATAGTGGCTGCCCGTAAAATGGCTGACCTGAATCGGCCCTAAAACAGCGAAGATCACAAACAGGGCAGAGAGGGTCAGCGTCAAGATATTGATAAACTGAAACTGTCTTCTGACCCAGTTAATTTTGATTGTCCTGTATTTTCCAGCAATCAGCAGAAGACAGACAATCAGATACGAGAGGTAGGCCGTACGCACGGCGAAAAAAATATCGCTCTGCTTTTCTTTAAAAAACTGGCTGTTGCAGTAAAGTTCATAAATGTCGGGATGGAGAATGACATAATTAAACACAGCCGCAAAGATCCCTGCACATATAAGGATCACCTTTTTCCCTTTGCTGACCGGGTCCAGCACCGTCACGCTCAGAAACATCATACTGGCCAAAAACAGGGATTTGCCAAACAGCAGCAATTTTGACATTTCGCTGTAACTGATGGGGTAATACTGAATAAACCGTTTCATCCCATCTGTAAAATACAGCACATAGCTGATCTGGCGGCTGATGCCCCCGCTTTTTACCCAGATCAAAGCATAGGCCAGAACGACCAAAATGAGTCCTATGCACATTCCCGACGCCCAAATGGAAAGGCGCCCCTGTTCGATTGCTACAAGGGCAGCCATTGTCATGAAAAGTACGATAATCATTAAAAACAGCATCTTTTCTCCTTACTCTGCTGTGCTCCCGACCGCCTCTTCCATGATATCCAGGCGCAGGTATTCTTCAGGCTGGCTGGGCGATTCTAATTGTAATTCCTCATTGATAAAGTTGCCCAATTCCTGGTACCAGTTCTCAAACGATCCGTCTCTGCTGTATGCTGCGGCCTGAGCGCTGTCAAACCAGACCGCAGTGTTGACGTCCGGCTCGATCAGGCTCGTCTCCATGCCCAGACGGCTGGCCACCAGTTTCGTCGTCTGCTCCAAATTCTGATTGCGGTAGTCCATCCCTCTGTACAGAGCTCTCACAAATTTCACAATGGTGTCCCGCCTGCTGTCGATCACCTCTTCTTTTGCCACCCAGCTCATGGGCAGGGCCAAAACATCGCGGAAATCCATACAATTCACAACGGTAACGGCTTCGTCTCCCAGATACTGGCGAACTTCATTGGTATACGGAGCCCAGAGAACAGCAGCATCCACCTTTCCCCTTACCAGGGCCATTGCCGCTCCGGCTATATCCATATTCACGATGTCAACGTCTTCTAATGGTATGCCGTAGCTGGACAAAGCTGCCCTTAAAAAATTTTCGCTGCTGGTTCCAAAAGAGGTTGCCACTGTCTTTCCCATCAGATCTTCCGGTTCTCTGATCCCTGTATCTTTTCTCGTCATAATTTCCTCTGCATTGCTCAGCGAATCCACAGCAATGACCTGAACCTTTCCTTCCAGCACATAGTCAAAAGCTCCGTGTCCCAGAAAGCTGATGTCCACGTCCCCTGCCTCCAGCACGGCAATGGAAGGAGGGCCGCTGGAAAATTCCAGCAGTTCTACATCCAGGCCCTCCTCCTCGAAATAGTGCATATCCACAGCAGCAGAGACGGCTGAAGATCCGCCGAAATTAGAGTGATACGCCACGCGTATCTTCTCTCCTTCCGTGGCTTTGCCATCCCTGCACCCGGCCAGTCCGGCCACTGCCGCAATCGCCAGGATACAGCCAGCAGCTATTCTATTGCCCTTTTTCATTCATCACCACCACTTTATCTGTTGGGTTATATATTTCCGGATCCCGATAAATTCCGGATCACTGACATTTCTGGGATGGGGCAGATCAATGTACACTTCCTCTTTGATTTTAGCAGGCTTGTTTGTGAGAATCAACACCCGCTCCGCCAGGTACACAGCCTCTTCAATGTTGTGGGTGATAAACACCACTGTCGTGCCTAGCTCTTTCCAAAGGCGTATCACCTCATCTTCCAGATAAAAGCGCATCTTGATATCCATCTGTCCGTAGGGCTCGTCCATCAGCAGCAGATCCGGACTCATGGCGAAGGCCCTCCCTATGACCATCCTCTGCTCCGAACTGACGGAGAGCTGGGAAGGATAGGCTTTTCTGTAAGGTTCCAGGCCCATTAACTGAATGATCTGCTCCACTTTCTCTCTCTTCTCCTTCGCCCGTTTCATTTTCAGCCCAAAGGCGATGTTGTCTTCCACATTCAGCCATGGAAAAGAAGAATTTTCCTGGAACACGAAGGCCAGATTGTGGCGTCTGGGATCTGCAGTTTCTCCGTCAATCAGGAGCTTTCCCGATGTCGGCTCGATCAGACAGCTCAGGAGATTTAAAAAGGTTGTTTTCCCACATCCGGTAGGGCCTACTACACAGATAAATTCTCCCCTTTTTATGTGAAACGATACGTGATCCAGCACCAGCAGATCCCCAAATTTTTTCGTCAGATCCACCACTTCGATTTTTACAGGTCTGTCATCATTCATGCTATCCACCATTTTCCCCTATAAGGCTAAATCCATATTCCCGCTGATCTCTTCTCTCAGCTTTAAAAAGGTCTCATCCAGCATATCTCTCGGCCTGGGCAGCGTTACCTCGTACACCTGCTTTACCCTTGCCGGCCTTTTGCTGAGGAGGACGATCCGATCACCCAGATACAGGGCTTCCTCAATATTGTTGGTCACAAACAAGATCGTCTTTTTTTCCGCTGACCACAGCTTCAGAATCTCATCTTCCATAGAATACCGGGTCTGGGCGTCCAGCGCCCCAAAGGGTTCGTCCAGAATCAGGACTTCCGGATCAGTGGCATAGGCCCTTGCGATCCCAACCCTCTGTTTCATTCCCCCTGAAAGCTGCTTGGGATAGGCGTTTTCAAAATGCTCCAACCCTACCAGATCGATATATTTCTGCGCCGTCTTCCTGCGCTTTTCTTTTGGTTCTCCCGCATATTTAGGTCCTATCTCCACATTCTCCAGAACGGTTTTCCACGGAAGCAGTCCTGTTTTTTGAAACACCATAGAGATTTTTTTACTGCTCCCGATCACCTCCTCTCCGTCCAGAAGAACTCTCCCTGAGCTGGCCTGTTCCAACCCTGCCACAATATTCAACAGGACGGACTTTCCACACAGCCCCGGCCCCAGAAGTACCAGAAACTCATGCTCTTTTATATCAAAAGAAACCTCCCGCAAAACTTCAAAATCCGGTTTCCCTTTTTCCCTATACAGCTTACATATCTTTTCTATCTGAAATTTGCTAGTAATTACTGCCATGGACATAACCTCTTCTCCAGCACAGATGTGAGCATACTCAACAGCGCTCCGATAATCCCGATAATAAACATGCAGACGAAGATCAGCGGAAGATCTCTCAGCTCATTTCCCCTGAAAATCAGGAATCCGACCCCACTGGTAGCTCCCACCATCTCCGCTGCAAGGACGATGGCCCATCCGACACCGATGGCCATCCGGATCCCCCCGAAGATTGCCGGCAGCGCTCCCGGCAGGATGATCTCAAACAGCATCTGCAATTTTCCCGCGTGGAATACCTGTCCGACCTGCAGAGCCAGCGGATCTACCATCTTCACACCTGTGTATGTATTGGTAATTACGATTGCCAAAGTGCCGATAAAAATAATCAACATTTTGGGAAACTCCCCGATCCCGAACCATATGGTGATCAATGGAATCCAGGCTATCGGCGGAATGGGACGGATCATCTCAAACAGTGTCCCGAATGTCGCCTGAAATTTCCTGCTGATTCCCATAAAAATCCCTAGCAATATCCCCAAAAGGCTGGCCGCCGCCACAGCGATCGCCACTCTTTTCAGGCTGTTGAAAATGTGCAGATACAGAGGAACTCTAGCCAGCGGAGTCTCAATCAGCCTGATCAGTCTCTCCCATGTCTTTTGGGGGGAGGGAAACAATTCCGGCTTGACCGCTGATATGTATACCCATCCCGCCAGCAAAAGCAGCAGAGATATCACAGGAAGGCCATAGTATTTCCATCCTCTTTTTTCTCTCATCTCACATGCCTCCATCCCAGCAGTTTTTCTTCAATACGCGTGACAACGACCGAAAGCAGAAGACCGATCAGGCCGATTACCAGCATTCCCAGAACAATCAGATCCGGCCTTGCCAACAGACGCCCCATCTGGATCATATATCCCAGTCCGGAGGAGGATGCCAGCATCTCCGCCGCCACCAGAGCCGACCAGGAGGCCGCCAGAGCCAGCCGGACGCCTGCGATCATCATGGGGATCGACGACGGAATGGATACGTGGAGGAAAATCTGCATCCGGGATGCACCGCAGGTCTTGGCCACATTGATCAATGTAGGGTTGGTCATCTTCACCCCGGTATAACAGTTCATAACACAGGGGACAAAGGCAGCAAAGCAGATGATAAACGCCTTTGCTTTAAATCCGATTCCCAGCATCACAATCGTCAGCGGGATCCAGGCAATAGGAGGAATGGGACGGATGATCTCAAAAACCGGTTTCATAAAGCGGTCGATATCCTCGAAATATCCCATCAGAAGTCCCAGCGGGATCCCTACAATCAGCGCGATAAAAAAGCCGCTGAAGGAAGTTTTCAGGCTGGAAAGAATGTTTTGAATCAGCGTTGCCCCCTCCGGGTTTACATCTGTCAGCTTGTCAGAAAATGTCCTGACCAGCAGCGAAGGCCTGGGAAGGTAGGTGGAGGGGACCAGCCCGGCCGCCCCCACCAACTCCCACACTGACAGGAAAATGATAATCGTTGCAATCGGCAAAATTACCGTGTCCCATTTATTTGCTTTCTTCATAGGCTTTCCTTTACTGCCTGCCGTAAATATTGGAAATCAGGCTGCTGTTATAATTTCCGGCTGCAAACAACTGATCGCTCTGCTCCTGAGAATAATTTCCCATCTCAATATATCCTTCCATGGCCTGGTAGGTATTGTCCTCAGCAATGATTCTCTCTCCATCCTCGCTTTTTTCCGTAAAGAACGTATAGTTATCTGCCAGAGAAGTAAATGGATTTTCCACAAGGGTCTTTTTATTTGCCTCCAGATCTGTCTCATATCCGTCCTCGGCATACAAATCTGTAATCATCTCCGCCGCCTGGTCAGGGTTGGCATTGGCCCATTCCCCGGCCATCAGAGCCAGTTCCAGCCAGGTCTCCACTGCCTCCGGCTTTTCTGCCAGGGCTTTCTGAGTAGCCACATAGTTTACATCCAAACCGCTGTGCACAATCTGATCGCTGGCAACCATCACATAGTCGCTGTCCTCCTTCTGGTATTCTTCATCAAAAATCATAGTTCCCTGAACACCGGCCACATCGCCTTCTCCTGCCAGGAAAGCTGTGGTCGCCGCTGCGATATCCATGTTGATGATATTGACGTCTTCCAGACTCAGACCCAGGGATTTCAGTACCCTGTACAGGGCATACTGATTGGTAGTGCCGACCGCCGTTAAAATATCCGTTCCTTTCCAGCTCTCCGGTTTTCCGTAAACCTCTGCAAATTCCCCATAGCCCTGTCCGTCCTGAACAATGGGAGAATCTTTTCTGGCGAAAAATGCCTGAAACAGCCCCTTGTCCTGGGCCGCTATGCCGAGAACTTCTATGTCATAATTTATAATTCCCGTGATAACGCCCCCGATTCCGGTCGTTCCCACTTCCCAGGAACCGGAACCTTCCATCTGTGCCGGTCCTCCGGCAAAATAGATCATCTCAACGTCCAGGTTGCAGGCATCCAGCCACCCCAGCCGATCAGCTATGTAAGTCGTCAGTGCCGGTGTGCTGTTGGCCAGATACGACATCGTTAAACTGGTGCGGTTTTCAAGAGGTTTTACATCCCAGAGCATCCCATCCGCCTGTACGGTATTTTCTCCTGTCTGCTCCGGCTGGGACTCTGTCTCATTCCCGCCTGCAGATTCCTCTGCACTTGTGCTTTCCGGCTGGCTGGTCCCCTGATTTCCGGAAGAACACCCCCACAGTGTTCCAACTGCCAGTGCTGTCGCTAAAACGATTCCCCATCTTTTTTTCATTCTTCTTCTCCTTCCCGCTATGATGTTTCCGCCCACAGGCGGCATTATACCTGTTACAGATAAAAAATACGGTTCCGGTATTTGTCCAGCAAATACTGATTATATTCTCCCCCGCCATCCACATTGGCGCTCTGAAATACAGGTGCTTCTTCCCCCGCTTCGATCAAAGCGGCAATTAATTGGATCGTCAGCAGATCTGCGATAAATGACCCTAATATGGAGGAAGTCGGCCCCGCCTTTGCCTCCACTCCTTCTATCGTCAGGCAGGCGTCCCCATAGTCCCCACAGGTATCGATCACCAGATCACAGACATCCTGCAAGAGCTTTCCCGAGGGATCCCTGGAGGTCACCTTTGAGGCGTAATCCATATTGATAATCCCAATCACAAAAATCCCCTTTTCTACTGCCCTCTCGGCCATCTCTACCGCTATGGGATTTCTCCCTGCAACACAGTGGATCAGCAGTGTGTCCCCTCTCTGAACTGGGCTGTGATCCAAAACCACTCTCCCGTATCCAGGCAGTTGTTCAAAAGCTGTCGTGATGGTAATCGGCCGGGCCTCACAGTTGACTCCTGATGAAAAAATGGGATTCGTAATTGCCAGGCCACCTGCTCTGTAAAACATTTCCTCCGCAAACATTCCGGCGTGTCCCGGTCCAAAGGCGAAAAGATTATGTCCCTCCAAAAAAGACCGCTTCATCTGTTGGCCTGCTTTTTCTATCGCTTCCCCCTGTGTCCTTACTATTTTTTCCATTATGTCTGCCACATGTCTGTAAAACTGATCTGCATAGGGTGTCATCCCCATTGTCATCCCCTCCCTTCTATTTTATCATACCATCCCTCTCTATCCGCCAGAAGTTGTAAGTTTTATACAACCCCGTTAACTTTTACAGCCTCTTTTCGTCAAATAAGCACAATCTGCCAACGGTTTTCTCTGTACAATGTGCCCTTCCTATCGTATAATACAAGAGCACCGTCATTCATGGCTGGCAATGCAAAGCCCGCAAAATCCCGCCCAGTTCATAGGGGCAAAAAACAGGAGGCGCTTATGAATCCATACAAAGCAATCATCTATGATATCGATGGAACCGTCTTAAATACCATCAATATGAATATGTATCCGCTGATGAGGATCATCAAAGAAGAGACCGGGGAGGACTGGACTTTTGAAGAAGTGCTGCGGTTCGTCACCTATCCCGGCATGAAAGTCATGGAGGAGCTTCAGATTAAAGACAAAGAAAAAACCTATGCCCGCTGGGTCAAGTATGTCAATGAGTACGAGGAAGGTGCTGTCCTCTACGATGGAATCCAGGAAGTGATGGAAGCTTTTCAGGCTGCCCCCATTCTCCAGGCCGTGGTATCAGCCAAAACCAAAGAGCAGTATCAGATCGATTTCGTTGAAAAAGGGCTGGATCAGTACATGGCGGCCGCAGTTTTAGCCGATGATACGCAAAAACATAAACCTGATCCGGAGCCGCTTCTGGAATGCCTGAAAAGGCTTGGTATCAACGCTGCAGACGCTCTCTATGTGGGAGACGGCCTGTCTGATTACCAGGCAGCCAGGAATGCCGGAATGGATTTTGGATATGCCAAATGGGGAAGCGTATCCGGCGACAGCATTGATGCGCCGGACTATGTTTTTGAAGAGCCGAAAGACCTTTTAAAGCTGCTTTAAATGAAATGTCAGCGTCCGGTGTCCGGGGTGCCTGTTATCCCCCGTACACGGACGCTGCCAAAAAGAGCAAGAATAATGAAAAGCCGCCCCGTTTTTTCTGCTATCATAGCAGATGAAAGGAGGCCCTGTGATGCAAAATAACATTGAAAAAACTATGGCCGCTATTGAATATATTGAGGGCCATTTGACGGAAAAGATCGACTTGGAAGCAGTAGCTCAGGCCGCCCACTATTCCAAATACCACCTCCACCGCATTTTTACCGCCACATCCGGGATGACGATCCACGACTATATTAAGCGGAGACAGCTTACGGAGGCGGCAAGGCTTTTGGTTTTTTCCAACTGCTCCATCATGGATATTTCTCTTGCCTCCGGCTATGAAAGCAGGCAGGCCTTTACCGACAGTTTCCGATCTATGTACAAAAAATCCCCCGGCGAGTACCGGGAGGCTCAGATGTTTTATCCTCTGCAGCTTCCATTCCGATTAGAACTGCAGCCTAGGTCATTCCCCAAAGGAGCGGAGCTGGGCAAAAAAGTCTCCACGGCATCTGACCGTGACATTCCCAAATGGATGGCACTCCTACCGTTCATCGTGGACGGTCTGCCATGTCTGAATCAGGCCGAGTATCTCCAGACCCTCAAGAGCTATATCCACAGCAGTCAGGCTTTTATCTTAAATGACGGAGAGCTTGCAGCCGGTGTCATTGGCGTTAATCGTAAGACCGGGGTTATTGATTTTTTTGGAATTCATCCCCAATCCCCTAAACAGGAGGTGGCTCGGGCTTTGCTGAAAAAAGCAGCCTCTGTTCCGGTCACCGGCATCAAGCTGTCTGTCACCACATTTCGGAAAAACGATAGAGCCGATCCCGGCTACCGCAGCCTTTTTCTCAGTCTGGGCTTTACAGAAGCGGAACTGGTGACGGAATACGGCTACCCCAATCATCAACATCATCGTGGGACTGGGAACCATGCTGGCCACAGGGGGCAGCGCTATCATTGCCGGAAAAATGGGGGCCGGGAAACTCACAGAAGCTTGGCAGGATTTCAGCCTTATCACCGTTTCGGGGGCTGCCCTCGGAATTGCCATTGCAATTCTGGGAACCCTTCTGATGGACCGCCTTATCTGGAGCCTGGGAGCCAGCCAGCGCCTGTTCCCCTATTGCAAGGCTTATCTTTCCATCCTTCTGGTTTTTACTCCGGCCAGTATCCTACAGGTCTTGTTCCAAAACCTGATCATTACCGCAGGCCGCCCCGGCCTTGGGATGGCTTTCTCAGTCGGAGCAGGGGCAGTCAACGTTTTTCTGGATTGTCTGTTCATTCATTTCTTTGAGATGGGAATCCAAGGCTCCGCACTTGGCACAGGCGTCGGTTATCTGATTTCCGCGGCTTTGGGGGGCGCCTTTTTTCTGTCGGGAAAAGGACATCTGAAGTTCAGACGCCCCGTACTTCGCCTGAAAGTGCTGGCAATAAGCTGTTCCAATGGCTGTTCTGAGCTGGTCAGCCAAGCCTCCTCCGCCGTGACAACCTTTCTTTTCAACCGTTCTATGATGGGACTCCTGGGGGAAGACGGCGTAGCCGCTGTGACCATTATGATCTACCTCCAATTTTTGCTGACCACACTCTTTATCGGGTTCTCCATGGGAACCGCCCCTGTCATCAGTTACTATTACGGCAGGAAGGATCTATTGTCCCTAAAAAAAATATTCCGGATCTGCCTCGGTCTCACCTCAGGCATTTCGGTTTTCGTCTTTCTTTTTACGATAGGCTTTGGCTCCTTTCTGGCCGGCATCTTCTCCCCAAAAGGCACCCCGGTCTATGCAATCACCAGGGAAGGTTTCTCTATCTTTCCTTTTGCCTTTCTCTTTTGCGGCATCAATATTTTCGCCTCCGCTGCCTTTACCGCATTGTCGGACGGAAAGCGTTCTGCATTTCTGTCGTTTTTGCGAACCTTCGGGCTTATCACTGTATTTCTCCTGACCCTGCCGGAAATTTTCGGAGTAAGGGGAGTGTGGATGGCAGTGCCTGCTGCCGAGCTGATTACCATGACGATCGCCATCTTTCTCATCAGACGTTTCTGGATGCAGAGAAAATCGCCGAATTTCTGACGGCCACAAACGAATGTGCCGCAAAGTCACCCGTTATAGATGATTTTGCGGCACTCCTTTTTTACAGGCCTTATATTTCAAACTTTAATAGTACGTAACCAGCGGTTCCTCCAGATAGCTCTCTGCAACCGGCTTTAATCCCACCGGCCCGTTATCCCAGATTCCATCCGGATCGCTGATGTCATAGAAGAACATGTCTTCAAACTCTCCAAAATAATCTCCTGCTTTGCCGTACTTTGCATATCCGGACGCATCTGCACAGTAGATGGTTCCATCTATATTGACCAGATTGAATTCGTGGCTCTGTACGGATGTGTACCAGGAAAAGCCCACATCCAGCCCCACAGAATCAGCCAGAATATAATACAACTGTGCAAAGTCTACGCAGACCATCGACGACCCCTTTACGAGCTGTGCCAGATAGCTGTAAGCTCCAGGATCGCTGGGAATGATCATCTGAGGAGTCTCTCCGCCGTAATCATATCTCGACCCAAGCCAGGTGTAGATGTGGTAGGCTTTATCATAATCTGAGGCATTCTCCCAATCGTATGACTGGTAAAAATCGATAAACCAATCGTACAGCCCCTGTGCCTCCTCGTTCCAGCCAATATCAAAGGGCAAATCCAGGCCGGCCAGTTTGTAAAACACATTGACAGCAGTCTTGGATCTGACGATCCACGCCAATTCCAGTCTCACCTCATCCGTCAATGGGGAAGCATAGGGCATATAGCCATATTTTCCGTAATAAGTCGCCATCTCCTCTACGGCTGAACCGTAAAAGTTCTGTCTGTAGATGGCCAGAACATCCGCATTGTCCTCAGCGGCCGGCTGCGCCACTGTGTCCACAGGAATCTCCGGCATCTCCAGGTTCTCGTTGGATTTCAGCCTTGTCCGGTAGCCGGTCTCCCCCATCAGCAGCGGATTCCCGATATTGTTGACAGCCGCTCCGTATTGTCCGAAATGATATCCGCCGTAATCCATATTGAAGGCAACCGCACCGCCGTCATCGGGGTTCAGATAATAAAGCTTGTGCCCGATCCACTGGAGTCCGGTCAGCATCATGCCCTTTGTTCCGTCCTCCGCTGTACTCAGAAAATACCACTTTCCATTGATGCACTGAAAATCTGTCAGCGCCGTCCCGTCATCGACATTTCTGTAGTACCATGCTCCGGTCGAGGCGTCCTGCTGCCACTGTCCATTAACTTGTCCATTGACGGCGCCAAAGGAAGCCATGCTGATTCCGGCCGCTATGATCACAGAGAGCAAAATTGTCCCAATTTTCTTTTTCATTTCCACTCATCCTCCTTCTCAGTTAATAAAATACGGATGATTTTTGATGGGAGTTCCCAGATAAAGCCGCCGGTTCTGTCCATAGTAAACCTCGCCGTCAACCTGGATATAGTATCTGCTGCCCTCCTCAATATTGTAGGCCGTCGTCTCTGCTTTAAGACCCAGGGCTTTTGCCAAAGACATTGCGGTAATGGCATAATCAGAATCCGTTCCATAACCCTTAATCAGGATAGAATATTCTCTCTGTCCTTCTCCGCCCTCATTGTAAAGGTCATAGCCCGTATTGTCCAGAACCTTCTGAATCTCTCTCGCCCGGTCCATCTCGCTCATGTTTTCAAAATCAATGCTGTTCAGCCACTGACAGAACCAATTGTAAAGAGCCTGGGTGTGCTCGACATTTTCCTCATAGTCCTCTTCGCTGATGTACAGGTGGGTTCCGTTGGGACTGATCGATTC
>CAJFOF010000071.1 GCA_904395885.1 uncultured Lachnospiraceae bacterium | reverse complement strand
CCAAATGGAACGGGGAGCTTGCTCTCCGGGCCTTTTGGATATTGGACAGGCTAAATGTATGAGCTGGACTGCCCGGACGGGCTGGACTGCTGCCGGGCAAGCTACGCTCCCGTATTCTCTCTCATCAGAAGCCGGAGGATTCCATAGGCGTCCAGAGAAACCCTGTTCTGGATCAGATTGCAGTAGTCACGCTTGGAAGTTTGCAAATGGTGAGCCAATGCCTTTACCGCTTCTTCCCTGTCGCCTTTCCGGATCTCCTCTAATACAGCCCGGTGATCATTGTACGCCTTTTTCTGGTAAGAACTCTCCAGATAGGAAAGAACTCTCATCCGGTTTAGCTGTACCACAAGAGTCTCGTAAAACCGGCCCATTCTCTTATTTCCACTCAGAGACACCAGGTAGTTATGAAAGCCCTGATCATACCGGAACTGGAGTTTTATATTTCCCGCTTCATTTTGCTGCTCCATATTCAGGTTGATCCGTTCCAAACATTTGATCTCGTCTTCTGAAAGCCCCCTCATCATAGCCAGCCTCAGGGAACTCACTTCGATGGCCTCCCGTGCTTCAAAGATATCGGCAATTTCTTCTTCTGTAATCTCACTGACCTGATAGCTCTTCCCAATGCCTGCATTCTTGACAAGGCCGTCGTGTTCAAGCTGCACCAAGGCCTGCCTGACAGGGGTTCTGCTCATTCCCAGTTCTTTGCACAGGGTAAAGTCAGATACATCCTGCCCGGGATATAACTCAAAATCACAGATCTTGTTGCGGATTTTTTCATATGCAATTTCCACTAGTGTGGGCTTGCTCTCTGTTCCTCCCAATTTTTCCTCCTACCGGTTTAATGAACCCATTTCTTTAAATTCTCTGCTGCCAGCTTTCCTGCCGTCAAACCATCAGGGAACGGACGGCACTCTACCGCCACAGCCCAGGGATAAGAAATCTCCTCTAACACCTTTCCAAAACTCTCAAAGTCAATATGGCCGTGGCCCGGATACCAGCGGTCATTGTCTGCTGCGTGAACGTGAACGATCTTGTCTTTTGCATGGACAATGGCCTGGCGGATATCGGCCTCCTCGATATTCATATGATAAGTATCAATATGAATGCCTAAATAACGGGAACCAACTTTCTCGATCAGGGCCTCCCCCTCCTCAATCCGGTTCAAGTCATCGCACTCATAGCGATTGATCATTTCCATTCCCATATAGACACCGTACTTTTCTGCCTCCTCGGCACAGGCTTTCAGACCTTCCAGCAGGCATTCTTCATATGCCTTCCGGCTGCTGCAGTTGCTTGTCTTGCCGCGCACCAACCCCAGGATCACCACCGCATGGCGGTAGTCCTTGGCGTGGCGAATGTGGCCGCAGATCCGCTCCACTGCTTCCTGCCGCACATCCTTATCTTCGCTGGATAAAAACAGATGATCTTTATTGTATGCTTCTCCCGTCCCAATAGATGTCAACTCCAGGCCAAAACGGTCCAGACTGTCCTTCAGGAGTCCTTTATCAATTTTCTCTGAATCCCGGATATGCATTTCCACACCGCCATATCCCGCCTCTTTGGCATTGGCCAGAACCGTCTCCAACTCGCCGCGATAGATAATCGGGGCGTTAGGTCCAACTTGATTAATTGTGCAGGTAGCTGATATAATCATTTTATTTTCCTTCCTCTCCATAAAACTCATCAACATTGACGATCTCCACCGGTTTCCCCTCAGCACCAGAAACTGTAACATTCTTCATAGTCAGCTTGCGGCAGTTGTTAATATAAATTCCTTTTTTCGTGCAGGGTTCTATATCTGCCATCATAGCAGGGTATTCCGGCGTCGGCTCTTTTGCAAAATCTATGGTCACGTTTTCAAAACTGATTTCTTCAATCTTAGATTCCGGAAGCCCGTAAATAAAGCTGGCTGCCACGTGGCAATTGTGGGCCTCTATGTTTCGGAAAGAAAGCTGTCTGATCTTCGGGGTGCGCTCATCCACCGGCAACGGTTCTTTTGAGCTTACATACTCTGTTTTTCCGTCCGGATCACAGCACCAATAATAGGAGTTTACCACAAATGGCGTCAAAACTCCATCCATTTTAATATTTTCAAACGAGATATCCTCGATGATACTGTCCTGTCCCCTTCCTCTCCGAGTCTTTACCCGAAGCCCTCTATCCGTATCTTCGAAGATGCAGTGATGACACTTCAGATGCTTTACGCCTGCCCCGATCTCGCTTCCCAAAGTGACTGAGCCGTGTCCGTGGCGCATAAAGCAATGGCGGATTTCCAGGTTCTGAGAAGGAACCTTATACTTATTTCCCATATAATATTTTCCGGATTTTACAGCGATACAGTCATCTCCCAAAGAGAAGTACATTCCAATGGCCTCCAGTCCGTCTACGGATTCCGGATCCATTCCGTCTGTGTTAGGAGAAATTTTCGGATTCAGAACCTTCATATCAATCCACCGGGTATGATTGGAAAAATATGGATGAAGATTCCATGCAGGGCTATTCTGAACTGTGATTCCGTGAACTGTAATGTTTTCACAGTGATTCAGAAAAATCATCCTCGGCCGGAAAGCGCCTCCTTTTTTCTCTCTTCCTTCTCCTTCCCACCAGTTGTCGTAACTGGCATTTCCATCCAGAGCGCCTCCTCCGGTGATCACCACATTGGAAACATTGATTCCAGTCAGAATGGATGCGAACATTTCCAGCGGATTCCCTTCCCAGGTTCCAAGGTTATATTCGCTCTTTTCATCGTAGCTGTCGATCAGACCCGGCAAAATAGGAAATTTTTCCCGATCCGTAAACGCTGAAATTACAGCTTCATCGTCAATGTCAATGGTAATATCGCTCTTTAAAAACAGTGCTGATGTTCTGTAAACTCCCTTGGGAAGATATACCCTGCTGTCCTTGGGGCAGCAGTTGATAGCCGCTTGAATAAAAATCGTATCATCCTGAAGGCCATCGCCCTTGGCTCCAAAATCTTTGACATTTAATGTGACAAATTCGTAATCTGTGCGGATCGTTTTTTCTTCTGAAGCCTCATTCCCCCGTTTAACTGCCACCCGGTACTCTGTATCTGGATTCAGGCCTGCTATGGTTTGAACCATCTTATTGGAATCCATCACTTTTTCCCCGTCCAGATAAATCTCATAAGGGCTGTCTGTGTAGTAAGTTCCCTCTTCTTCCATTTCGAGAACAAACTTTCTGGATGTTCTGAAAATCACCTGGAATCCGATCATACCTCTTCTCCTCCTCTGCAAACTCCATTCTTCTCCAATTTTTCACCTAAACTGCGATATTTTTCTTCTAATATCATAGCGGCATCACAGGCTTTCGTAATTGCTTTCCCGATTTTCTTTCCAACTTCCGGATCAGTGATAGAAACCAGCACATACCCAGGCTTTGCCGGATCCGCCAGACGGTGAAGAGTCTCTTTAAACGCTGTTTCCAGGTTTTTATAGTGATCAAAAACCTCTTCATCAACCATCGGGCAGCACTCTGCCAGAGCTGCCATATAGTCTGCTAATTCGTCTGCATTCTGAGAAAAATCCAGATCTGCGGCCTTTTTCCCGGCTTCTTTGAAAATTTCCTGGATACGGTTATACCGCTCCTTTCCATTATATTTCGTCTCGTAATGAATGCAAAGAGGCATCTTCTCTTTTAAATCTGCCATAGAAGTAAAACCATCTTCCAGATACTTTCCTGCCAGTACAGCCATTTCCTGCTCTGTCATACCTTCCATCCTTTCATATTAAGAAATTTTGTTAAAAAAAGCTGCCAAAGGGAGACCCCTTGGCAGCTTTTTGCATTGTTTTAGTTCATTGCATCAGCATTTACTTCGTTAATGGATTCAATTAAGTACTCTGCCAGTTCTGTTACGTCATCGCCATAGCTTAAGCCTTCCATTACTTCATAATAAACACCGGTAGTATCCTTTAATGCTGAGTTCTCAAAGTTCGGATCAAGGGTGTAGTTTGCAACTTCCATAACTGCCTTGTTTCCTTCATAGGTAAGACCAGTCATTAAGCCTGCATCTGTCAGAATCTGGGTTGCCTCTTTGTTTACCGGGATACCTCTCTCTGTTCCCAGGATCTCTACTGCTTCCGGATCAGTAACAAGGAAGTTGATCAGAGTAGCAGCTGCCTCTTTGTTTTCGCTGCTCTCAGCAATCGCCCATGCCTGAGAAATCTTGTACAGACCTGCTGTCGGATTGTCAAATCCAGTGATGAACTCGCCTAATACGAATTCCTGATCGCCTTCCAGAGCCTCGTCAAACTTAGCCTGTGCGGAATCCCACTCATAGAATCCAGCGTACTTACCGTTCATCCAGTCAGGATTCTTCTCAATTGTCTCAGCGCCCTGGCTCTTTAAGTGCTGGATGCTGGGCATTACGTGATTCTCCTCCAGAGAATTGATCCAGTTCAGACCGTCTACTACCTCGTCTACCGTGTAGTTTACAACGTTATCAACTACCCAGTCTTTGCCGTACTTGGACTCCAGATAGTATACCATCAGAAGCATTCTCTCGTACTCAAGCATTGCCATGGGATAGTAATCATCGCCTAATTTTTCCTGGAATACATGGCCTGCTTCGATCAGCTCGTCAAAAGTGGTCGGGATCTCAATTCCAGCCTTGTCAAAGGTGGTCTTGTTCCAGTAGAAGCACTTACCTGTGGTACTGATCGGAAGAGCCTGCTGCTTGTCAGCAACAAAGCAGGTCTTTAAGGTTGACTCATCGTAGTTGGAGAAGTCAATTATATCAGAAAACTGATTTAAATCTGCGAATTTGCTTCCGTCGTTAGAGAACTGATACAGCCAGTTCCAGTTTACCTGCATAACGTCCGGTGCAGTTCCTGCTACCAGAGCAGTGGAAACTTTCTCGGTCCAGCCGTTCCATGCGCCGTACTCTGTCTCAACTTTGATATTGGGGTACTTTTTCATGAACGCGTCTACTGCTGCCAGAGTCTGCTCATGTCTGGAATCGCCTCCCCACCAGGACATACGAATCGTAACCTGATCGCCGGAAGCTGCCTCTTCTGCTGCGCTCTCTCCCTCTGCTGCTTCTGCTGTCGTCTCGCCTGCTGCTTCTGCAGTTGTTGCTTCCTCAGAGCCAGCTGCCTGAGTTGTCTCGGCTGCTCCTGAACCTCCACAAGCTGCCAAAGACATTGCCATAGATGCTGCCAATAAGACTGCTACTGCCTTTTTGAACATTTTCATAATCCTCCTTTTATATGACCGTTTCTATGGAAACTATGGTGATTATAGCAAACTCCTTCACAACAGTCAATAGTTTTTATTTATTATTTATGTATACACTAGAACTTTTTGTGTATTTTTGTGCATTTATGCAGATGCAATTGCTACTCCAGTGCTGCTTCTGCTGGTAGATACAGATAATTATTATCCTGTTCGCTATCCCCTACCATAGCTCTCATTTCCCTCACCTGGCGGCTGTTAGGCAAAAGTCGCATCCACCACTGCCAGGGCAGACTCCCATAAACCGCCTTAGCATCAATTACCTTTCCGGCATAATAGTCCTGGTACAAATCTGCGTACAGACCGGTCATATCATCCAAAAATCTCATTGAGACCGGCTCCATCTTGTTCTCGATCTGTCGGGAAATCAATTTTTTTATGTATTCGCGAGAATAGCGTTCAAAGTCCAGCAGATCCGGATTCTCAATTCCATTATTCGCCGCCCAGGCAGACACATCTGTCCGGCGAGTCTGATAAGTCATATTGCCTTCCTCGTCCCACCGGATGATCCCGTACTGGCAGGGCGGAATGCTGACAGCATCGCTGACGATCTCATAAATACCGTAACGTTCCTCCCCGGACTCCTGTGCTTCACGTTTTGCATCTATTCTGGGGCCAGGTCCCAGCCTTTCTTCCGTCAGTGGCGAACCGTCATGCTTTTTCAAGCGCTGTACGTGAAGATGCCCGCTGATGTACAGCGGAATATGCCAGGATTCCATATAATCCACAATCTCCTGATAACTCTCCAGAGCGCAGTCTGTCGTATAGAGACTGCTTTCCGGGAGCAGATTGTGATGACCGACAGGAATTACTGTCACGCCGGCTTCGCTGGCTGCCTCAAGCTGTTCATCCATCCAGACCAGGGTCTCCTCCCGAATCCTGCCGCCGACCAAATTAACAGGCTCATACTGGCAAGTGTCCAGCATCAGCAGCCAGTATTTCTCGTCCAGCGGATATAGGTAGCTCAGGGATGCCGGATCTCGGCTGACGGCTTGATCATAGCCAAATCCGCGATAGAATTCACAAAACTCCTCTGGTGTAATCGGCTGCCCCTTGGTCTTTTCATTTCCAAAATATCTGGCCGCATTGGGATTATTAATATCGTGATTTCCTGGTATTACCAGCACCTGAATCCCCGATGCCTGAAGGCGGTCCAGTTTCTGAGACAGTTCCTGGTGGTTCTCTATCTCGCCATTCATAGTGATATCGCCGCTGAAAACCACCGCATCCGGTTCCAGTGCGATCATCTCGTCAATAAAAGCTTCTAGAAGTTCCGGAAGGTAATGAACCACCTTGCCGTCCCCACCGGCGATAAAGTCATAATATGCTTTTCCAAAATCCGTTATGGAATGGGATTGGTAATGGATATCCGAGACCACCGCCAGCACCGGTGGCTGGTAAGGCTCCTCTTCCAGCTCAGTTTCTTCTGGCTCCTGAAGGCTTTCCTCTTCTCTATTTTCTGGCTTCTCCGGGGCAGACGTTTCTTCTTCCGTCTCTGCCTCACTGGATTCTTCTTCCTGCTCCGCTTCTGATACCGTTTCCACTTCACTTTCTTCCGGCGCTTCTCCGGACACCGGAATACTGGCAGATTCTTCCGGAGGCTCTGTTCTGTTGTCCCTGCCTGCCATCCAGATCACACTGCTCACCACCAAAATCAGCAGCAAGACCGCTGCTGCGGTTTTCCAAATTGTCTTGTTATTCATTCCTGTCCTTTTTATCTGTTTTTAAATGATTCCCAGTTCCTTCATCGCCCAGGCGATTCCGTCTTCTTCTACAGTCTTAGTCACAAAGGTAGCGTACGGCTCCAGCTCTGCATCGTGTTTTCCCATCAGGACTGCATGGCGGGCAAATTCAAACATCGGCAGATCATTGGTGCTGTCTCCAAAAACCCAGGCATCATCCAGGCTCAATCCGTATCTATCCAGCACCCACTGAATCGCAGTTGCCTTAGAATGGCCCTTGGGGACACACTCGTAGAAATTATTTCCCCGGTCTATAATTGTAAAATCGTCACGAATGGTCTCAAAAAAACCTTCTTTATCGCTGGACTCGTCAGCTACAGCACAAAATTTATCGTATTCATAGCAGTCGTCCTCCCAGAAATAAGAGGACATTGCCCCTTGTTTGGCAATGGAACGCCGCAGCTTCTCCATAAATGGCATCCAAGAATGCTCTCTCCGGAAATAGCATCCCTCGCTTCCCTCCAGTGTCCCATCCATTTCATGGGCAAGCAGGGATCTCTTGATCTCATTCCCTCTCTCATGGGGAATATGATAAGAATAGACAATTTCGTCACCGATCACAATACAGGTGCCACAACCGCACAGGCAGCCGTCACACTCGACCTCTTCCATAATCGGCTTTACCATAATATAGCTTCTCCCTGAATTAATAAAGACCAAATGCCCCCTCTTCCTGGCCTCTTTCAAGGCGTCTTTGGCGCTCTGGGGAATCTGCCGGGTCTCTTCGCTCAGCAGAGTACCGTCAATATCAAAGAATAATGCTTTCCTGTCCATACGTTTTCCTTTCTCATCTCCTTGTACATGGTGCTGCTCACAAAACAGGGCTGCCACGGAAAATTTTCCGCCACAGCCCCATTTATCAGCCTTTATCAGCCAGGCGCCTGTTTACCGCTCCCGAAACGTGATTGTACCGGAAGCCGCGTCCATGCTGTCAATAATTGCCAGAGATTCCAGATGAATTCCCCGGCCTCGAATCGCGTCTCCTCCGCGCTGAAATCCTTTTTCAATTACAATACCAGCTCCGGTCAGTTCCGCCCCGGCGTCTTCCACCAACTGGGCCAATCCCTCCAGAGCCTTTCCATTTGCCAGGAAATCATCGATCAGAAGGACTTTATCTCCTTTTCCCAGAAAGTCTTTGGATACCATAATATCGTAAACTCTCCCATGGGTAAAGGACTCCACACGGGAAGTATATACATCCCCGGCAATGTTTTTTGTCTTATTTTTCTTGGCAAAGACTACCGGAACCTGAAAATACCGGGCTGTAATACAGGCAATTCCGATGCCGGACGCCTCAATGGTCAGGATTTTCGTGACTTCTTCGCCTTCAAAACGTCTGTGAAATTCCTTTCCAATCTCTTCAAACAGATCAATATCCATCTGGTGATTCAGAAAACTGTCAACTTTCAGGACACCGCCTTCCCTGACAATTCCGTCTCTCCGTATTCTCTCCTTCAAGAGCTGCATGGTACGCCTCCGTTTTTATACCTCTACGGCATTATCAGTCAGAAAATTCATAACTTTGATCTGCAGCGCCGCTTCATCTACCATCTCGGCGCCGTACTGCTCGATCAACTCATCCGCACTCTCAGCACCGTTGGACTCCGCCAGCTCCGCGTAATCCTGATCCGTCAGCGTGATTCCCTCTGCTTCTGCCACTGCGTTCATCATCAATTCCAATTTGATGCCGTTGCTTACGTCTTCCTTCACCATTTCCTGAAACTCATCTACGCTGGTCGCGCCGGACATAGCGGCGTACATCTCAATATCCATGCCGTAGATGGCAGCCATGTTGTTGATCTGCTCCCACTGATCCTGGAACTCCTGCTCTACTCTGGCGTCAATATCGCTGAACTGGCAGTTGCTGATCACAGCCTCCAGCACATCGTTCTGCTTCTGGATCAGCGCCTGAGAATCCAGAGACTCCTGCATGCTGGTCCGGATGCTCTCACGGTACTGCTCCACTGTCGTAATATCAGAATCGGGATTCATCTTCTGGACAAATTCATCGTTCAGCTCCGCAGGCTGCTCTTCCTTCACTGCATTTACAGTTACATCAAATGTAACGGCCTGGCCTGCCAGCTCTGTATTAGCATAGTCCTCCGGGAAGGTAAGATCCAGAGTAAGCTGATCGCCTTTTTTTGCTCCGATCAGGCCATCCTCAAATCCGTCGATAAAAGAATCTGACCCCAGTACCAGGTCATACCCCTCTGCGGTGCCGCCGTCGAAGGCCTCTCCGTCCTTCTTACCTACGTAGTCAATGTTGACCGTATCGCCGTCCTGGGCTGCCCGGTCCACTTCAACGATATCGGGATTGGCGTCCACGATATTCTGGATACGCTCTTCCACGTCCTCATCAGTCAGCGTAGTATCCATAGGGGTAACTTCGATTCCCTTATACTGTCCCAGAACAACCGTTCCCTGTGGAACATCTTCCTCTGCAGCAGTCGTTGCCTCAGTCTCTGCGGCTGTCGTCTCTGTGTTCTGACTGGAGCAGCCCGCCAGCATCAGGGCTGCCGCCGCGCCGCATACAAATAACATTTTTACTTTTCTCATAATTCTCCTCACTAACTTATCCATTTTCCGGATCGGCTCTTTCCTTCCGGGTCTTTGTAGTATAGCACACTGCTCCCGGAAAAGAAACCCTTTCCCATAAATTCACATATTCGCCCAAAGATATGGTCTATAAAATACACTTATAAGCAAAACCGTCTATCGCTTATTTATAGAATGCCTTAAATGCCTTGTACGTGTTAAATACATCCAGCTTGGCCGTCAACTCAAAAGGCGAATGCATCGACAGCACTGGAACGCCCAGATCCACCGTATCTACATCCATGTGTGAAACGAATTTGGCAATGGTTCCGCCGCCGCCTGCATCGACAGCTCCCAGCTCGCCTGCCTGCCAATATACGCCTTCTGCCTCCATCATGGCAATGACTTTTGCCATAGTCTCTGCACTGGCATCATTGGAGCCAGACTTTCCTCTTGCCCCGGTATACTTTGTCAGAACACAGCCCCTGTTTATGTAGCTGGAATTTCTCGGCTCATAGACATCCGCAAAAGTGGGATCGTACGCTGCGTTTACATCTGAAGACAGGCACAGGGAATTGCGGAGCACTGTCCGGACGGATGCTCCTGCCTGTTCCGCCAGATCTTCTACATAGTGAAGGACAAAGTCGGAATTCAGGCCGGTGTTTCCCTCTGAACCGATTTCTTCTTTGTCAGCAAAGATCGTAACTGTCGTATACGTCGGGTGTCCAGTCTCAATTTCAGCCATCAGGGCCGTGTAAGCGCAGACCCGGTCGTCCTGCCCGTATGCTCCTACCATGCTTCTGTCCAGACCTACATCTACGGCCTTGAACGCCGGAACGATTTCAATCTCAGCTCGGTAAAAATCTGCCTCGGTTATTCCATATTTGTCATACAGCATCTGCAGGGCCAGCAGTTTAACCGGCTCTTTTACGGCTTCATCCTGATACGGCAGAGAACCGATCACTACATTCAGCTCTTCTCCCCGGATACCGTCTCCCAGCTTTCTCTCATTCTGCTTCGCAGCAAGATGGGGAAGCAGATCCGTAACGCAGAATACCGGATCCTTTTCGTCTTCTCCGATTACCACATTAACGATTTCTCCGTTCTTTTTGACCACAACACCGTGAATGGCAAGGGGGATAGCTGCCCACTGGTATTTGCGGATGCCTCCGTAATAGTGGGTTTTGAACAATGCCATATCGTCTTTCTCATACAGGGGGTTTGGCTTTAAATCCAAACGCGGCGAATCAATGTGCGCCCCATTGAGCCGCAATCCCGCCTCCACCGGTTCTGTTCCGAATGTGGTGGCAATCACCGATTTCTTGCGATTTACATAATAGACCTTATCGCCCGGCTGATAAACTGCAGATTTGTCGTAGGGTCTGTATCCGGCTTTGCTCAGGCGGTATACGATAGCTGTCACGCATTCTCTTTCCGTCTTAGCCTCATTTAAAAAGAGTTTGTAACCTTCGCAAAACTTATTGGCCTTGGAAGCCTGCTTCGGCGCCTCTTTCCCGATATTCGGTGCACTCCAGGTCAGCTTTTCTGCCAGATCCTGTCCTTTTGTTCTCTTTGCCATAGTAATTTCTCCTCCGTTTAAGATATATCATTCCTGTCAGACTGATAATTGGAACATTTATTTTTTTAACAGCTCATCGCTGTCCAGGGCCAGAGTAAACGGGCCTTCATTGCATAAAGAAACCTTCATCTCCGCCCCAAATATGCCGTGCTCTACGTGATGTCCCCTGCGCCTGCAGCACTCCATAAAGTATTCATAAAGCTTCTCTGCTCTGGATGGTTCCCCGGCATTGATAAAGCTGGGGCGGTTCCCTTTCCGGCAGTCTGCGTACAGAGTAAACTGGCTGATAACCAGCAGTTCCCCTCCTGCGTCTGTCAGAGACAAATTCGTCTTGCCGTTTTCATCAGCAAAAATCCGCAGACGGCATATCTTATCTGCCATTTTTTCCGTCACTTCTTCATTGTCCTCACCGGAAACACCCAAAAAAATCAAAAAGCCCTTTTGAATCTCTCCTACCGTTTTCCCATCTACCGCTACCGCTGCCTGGGATACCACCTGCAGTACCGCTTTCATCCTCTATCTCCTTTAGTTCAGCACCGTACGGACCATCTCCATCAACGTTCGGGGGCCTTCTTCCTGGTACAGAAGATTTCTGACCAGCACCGGATAATCCGTTATAATATTATCCACACCTGCCTGCTCCATCTGGCGAATCTCTCTGGGCGTATTGACCGTCCAGGCATGAACCGCCCGTCCTGCTTCATGAGCCCTCTCCACCAATCCTCTGGTGACAAGGCTGGAACGGAGACTGATAAAATCCACTGCCGGGTTGGTATAGTAGTCACCGTAAGCCGCAGCTACAATAAATCCTGTCCGGATATCAGGTTCCACCTCTTTTATCTGGTCCAGATAAGAAAGGCTTACCGAAGTAACTACGCACTGATCCGCCATGTCCTTTTCCCGGATCATAGCAGCTACCCTCTCCGGGAGGTTCGTATCTCTGCCGATATTCTTTAACTCTATATTTAAATAAATCTTTCCTTTACAGTAATCCAGAACCTCTTCCAGAGACGGAATCTGTTCGCCGGCAAATTCTTCTGAAAACCAGCTTCCTACATCCAGTCCCCTCAGTTCTTCAAATGTCAGTTCTCCTACCTTTTTGCCTACGCCCGCAACTCTGGACAGATTTGTATCGTGACAGACCACTATGATCTGGTCGCTGCTGTACTGAACATCAATCTCCGCATAATCCGCCAGCTCCTCCACCGCCGCTTCCAGAGCTGCCATAGTATTTTCCGGAGCCGACTGGGAGCTTCCTCTATGAGCCGTAATCTGAACCTCAGACAACATATCTGGCCCAATCACCGATCCGTTGTACACCATATCAAAAATAACAAAGCAGCTTATTCCGCAGGCCACCCCCGCTGTCGTCAAAATCCTCCTTCTGCTGATCCTGATGGAATAAACCTTCATTCCCTGCCACCATTCCAGGCCTCCGGCATGTCTCTCCAGCCTATGATAGAGAAAGGCCGTCAACGCACTGTTTCCTATGGCCAAAAGCAGGCTGGTCAGAAAAAGAACCACCAGAGAAATTCTGTCGCAGAGCTGTGTCAATACCGCCAGGACCAATTCTTCGCTGACCATAATCTCTGTGAGCAGAGCGGCTGCCACAACCACCACATTTCTCAGAAGAAACATAATTGCCACAATTCCTACATTGACCAGCCCGAGAATCGGAAGCACCCTCTTCCAATGTTTCCGGAATAATTCTTTGCTGTCCTCTATACTGTCCCGCCACGATCTCTGCTCAACAATAAAATAATGGACAGCAAACAGCCGCGGCACTGTATACAGTACCAAAAATACCACCAGCAGCACAATTCCAAGCCGCCCTGCCGGCTGTGCCATCAGCTCGTCCATCACAAAGTTTACCGGTTTGACCCGGCTCAAAATCCAGAAGATCAGGTAAATATTTAAAAGGCCATACTCTGCCGCCGTCAGTCCCAGCGGCTGCCAGCTTTTTCTTTGGAATAAAGAAGCGGCTATAGGGTATCCGCCGTAAGCTATATCCAAGGGCCGGAGAATCCGGTAATAGGCAGCCGCCTGGTATACTGCTGTCAGGCAACTGCTCTCTATCCAAAGGAGTACGATCGCTAAAAGCACCGAAAAAGCCATCCAGCCTATGGTCCAGGGCTTTAACAGAAAGGCGCCCAGGTTGCCGAGCGTGATGTAGCTGTAGCCTGAGCATTCCATAGCCCATTTCATTCCTGCCGCCGTCAGCCGGATATATCCGGGCAGCGTGACCAGACGGTACAGCAGCTCAAAGGCCAGAACATTCTTCAGATTCAGCCGGAAAGTGGCAAATACCCCCTTCAACTGTGCTCTCACGTTCCTTCTTCCGTTTCTTCCTTTTCCCATGACTCTCTCGCCTCTACGATCGCTGTGATCGCCTTGTTCAGAGAGAACATTTTTGCATCCAGAATATCCACCATATCTGCACAGGCTTTTAATTCCCGCATCAGATTCCCCGGCGGGTTTCCTACCAGTTTATAGGCAATCTTATGTTCCAGACTGGCCCAAAAATCCATGGCCACTGTCCTGATCTGAATCTCAACTTTCGTCTCCACAGCCCCGTCCGACAGGTACACCGGTATAGTCACCACCATATGGTAACTTTTATAGCCGTTGGGCTTCGGATTTTTAATATAATCCTTTACATACAGAACCGTCACATCTGCCTGCCGGGATATCATATCTGCGATCTGGTAAATATCGGACATGAAGGAGCAGATCACCCGAATTCCTGCAATATCGTTGAGCTTCTCCTTCATGTTCTCCATGGTAACCTCGTATCCGTCTGCCTTCAGTTTTCTGACGATGCTGTCCGGCGTCTTCAGACGGGATTTAATGTGTTCGATGGGGCTGTGCCCGTAACGCTCTTCGAACTCATCATTCATAATCTCTATTTTCGCATTGATTTCTTTTAAAGCGGCACTGTAAAGAAACATCATCTCTTTCCATTGGTCCACTTGCTCGACTTTCCGGAAATTTTGTGCCATAGCCCCCACCTCACTTACGTCTTAAGACAGTTTAATACCCTTTAAGAGCGCTCCAAGACCCGTCGTCGCAGATCCGCTTTCTTTGTAGTCAAACACCTCTTCCGGCTCGTCCTGCGGTTCAATTGCCTTCATGCTCAGGCTGATCTTTCCGTCCTTCAGGCCAATAATCTTTACCTTTACGGACTGTCCCTCTTTCAATACCGCACCTGGATGCTTGATTCTCTGATTGCTGATCTGTGAAATATGGAGGAGTCCTGTGAGGCCATTTTCCAGAGTGACAAAAGCGCCGTAATCCTTTAACGTCTCAACCGTTCCCTCCATCACGGCTCCCACCTGGCATTTTTCTACTTTCTTTCTGGTCTCCTCCGCTTTCTTGGCACGTGCCACCTCACGGCCGGAAAGAACCAGGCGTTTCTGTTCTTCATCGGCTGTAATCACGGTAACCTCGATGGTCTTTCCACTCCACTCATCCAGATTTTCTACATATTCTGCAGCCAGCTTGGACGCCGGAATAAAGCCCCGGATTCCCTCCAGATAAGCGACAGCGCCTCCCTTTACGATCTCGCTGATTTTAACCAGAACGATTGTGCGGTCTTCCATCATCTTTTTCAGCTTGTCCCAGGCCAGCACATCATTGGCTTCTTTTTTAGACAGAAGAAGGTTTCCTTCCCCGTCATCCGTCTTTACCACGGTCGCGCTGATCTCATCCCCGACATGAATCGATTCTTTTAAATTAAAGTCTGGATCGCTGCTGAGATTTTCTTTAGTGATAATTCCCTCTGCATAATATTTCAGATCCAGAATCACCCGGTCGTCCTCTACGCTGATTACCGTTCCTGTCAAAATATCGCCTTCCCGGACTTTCTTAAATGATGCCTCCAGCTCTGCCGCGTAATCTTCCATTGTTTCGGTAGTTTTGATTTCGTCTTCCATGGTTCCACCCTTCCTTTTCTGTCAATTTCCGGGCACTTTTGGCACGAATGCATAAGCACCCATTTTTCTTCTTACTATTTAATCACAAACGGCTGCAATTTTCTATAGTTTTACGAAAATTTAATGAAATTCTCGCACTGGTTCCGTTCCCTTTGCGGGGCTTTTCCAAGCCGGATAGATATGGTATAATTCATTAGGAAAGTATCAGATCCAGGGCAAACAAACAGGGCAGCCCTATACAAAAGATAAAACTGCCCTGGATGTGAT
>CAJFOF010000070.1 GCA_904395885.1 uncultured Lachnospiraceae bacterium | reverse complement strand
TGGTAATCACAGAGTTATAGATTCCCTCCACGATCTGATAGGCCGAGCGTTCGTCAAAGCTGCCCAGCGCCACAATGGGGAAACCGCCCAACCGCAGATATTCGTTTAACAGCTCCTTTGGGGAACGGGAATCTGCTTTTTTGAAATCCAAATATTCAGCAAAAGACAGCGTATAAACCGGAATGGAGATATATCGTCCCGTCAAATAGGTTGAGATCTCGCTTGACATCAATTTGGAATTAGATCCGGTCACATAAATGTCGGTGTTGGCATTTTCCAGCAGGCTATTGACCGCTTTTTCCCAGCCATCGATTTCCTGCACTTCATCCAGCAGCAGATAGTAGCGCCCATCGCCGGTCATTTGCTCTTTAATGCTCTTATACATATCCTTGTCGGTCATGCCGTCGGCAAAATCCTCTGACGTATAGCGCATACTGATAATGTGGTCTGCGGCAATCCCGGTATTCAGCAAATCAGCCCGCAGCATATCTAAAATCGTGGATTTTCCGCAGCGCCGGATTCCCGCCAGTATCTTCACCAGCGGAACATCCCGATAGGTCTTCAGCGTGTTCATATAATGTAGTCGGATAATCATATCGTTCGCCTCCTTGCTCCTTACTGATAGTATAGCCAAAAACATCCTAAATATCAATAGTTTTTACTTCTAATCCGAAAAAACTTATGATTCTCAGAGACTTTTTTGGTATCGAAGAACGTTTGGAAATATGAAAACGGCATAGATTTGTACAGAGAAAAAGCACCCCCGCCAGTCCAACGCTCACAATCAGCCGTTGGACCGGCGGGGATGCTTGTGATATCCGGATCCCTCCGGAAAAATTTTTCTTATTGCTGGCAGCACTCTTCAACCCAGGCGATACGTTTTCTGTGCTGTTGCCTGTGCGCTTGGCCTCCACATGTCCCTGTCCACAGACCGTCTCAAAATCTACGCTGACGCCACAATTTTCCAAAGCAAGAGTCAGATTAACCTCAGTGGAAAGAGCCGTATCGCTCTGATTAATAAAACTTCTTAATCGTCCCAAACTCCGTCCGGTTCATCTTCTCAGCCAGCTCAGACCGCAGCTTTGCCAGGTCGGCCTTCACCAGCTTTTTATGTTTTACCAGGCAGACGCCGTCCACAAAGACCGTGTCCACATTCTGGGGGAATGCGCTGTAGACCAGGGCTGAGTAGGGATCGTAGACCGGAAACATGTTGGCGGATTCCGTTTCCACCAGCACCAGGTCAGCCCGCTTGCCCGCCTCGATGGAACCGGTGATCCCATCCATTCCCAGAGCCTTAGCCCCCTTTATGGTGGCCAGCTCCACAATGTTCTTCGCCGGAAAGGCGCTCCGGTCCTTGGTCTCATTTTTGTGGAAATCGGCGCACAGCTTCATCTGGGTGATAATATCCAGGGTGTTTCCGCTGGCCGGTCCGTCCGTTCCCAGGCCCACCGCAATGCCTTCTGCCAACATGGCGCTGACCGGTGACACTCCCTTGGCCGCCTTGGAATTGGATCCGATACAGTGGGCTGCCTTGCCCCCTTTTAAAGCGAAAAGCCTAATATCCTCATCCGTCATATGGATGCAGTGGGCCGCCAGAGTACTGCTGTCCAGCACTCCGATGGAATCCAGAAACTGCACCGGGGTCATCTGATACTGATCCCTGAAATAAGTCATCTCATAATCCATCTCCGCTGTGTGGAGAGTGAAGGGAGCACCGAATTCCCGGTCCAGGGTCCACGCCGCCTTCAGAGTTTCCTCTGAACAGGTGTTGGTCCCATGAGGAGCGGCGCAGCCCCGGATACGGGGATGATCCTTGTAATGCTCCATCAGCGTTCTGGCGTAGGCCAGGGCCTTCTGCGGGTCAGGGCTGTCACAGGTAGGCTCTTCCATGATGGTTTCCCCGGCAATCCCCCGGATTCCCATCTCGTCCATAGCCCTGGCCGCTTCCTCCTCAAAATAATACATATCCACCACAGTGGTAACGCCGCCCAGTAGCATCTCCGCCACCGCATATCGGGTGGAGAGGTAGGTCAGTTCTGCATCCATGGCTTTCTGCTCCATGGGCAGAAGAAACACTCTCAGCCGGTCTTTGCAGTCGTCCCCCAGTCCTCTGAAGGGAACCATCCCCAGATGGCTGTGGAGGTTGACCATGCCGGGCATTACGATCCCCCCTCCGGCGTCCAGGATATGAGCGTCCTCTGTAATCTTTGCGGCCTCCATCGGCCCTGCCTCCAGGATTGTCCCGTCCTCAAAGGCCACATATCCCCTGTCATAAACATGGCCCTGCGGATCCATGGTCACCACGATCCCATTGACGATAATTGTCTTCATCTGCTGCTGCCTCCCGTCTTATGCATTTTGGCTTTCATTCTCTTCCCCGGTCCAGGTCCTTTCAATGAGAGGCACCGGATTCTGGGTCTTCACATCAAACATCCCTTTGTCGCTGATCTTGAGTTCCGGGGAGACCAGCAGCGCGAGGGTGGAGATGGACATGATCTCATTATTGTTCACGTACCCCATATCCCGGATGGCGCAGCGCACCCTGGCCAACTCTGCAGCCAGCTCTTCCACCGGCCTGTCTGACAGGATCCCTCCTACCGGGAGATGGGCGCTGGCTGTGATCTCTCCGCCTGAGGCCGCCACGTAACCGCCCTGAATCCTGAGGATCTCCCGCTGAGCAATCACCATATCCTCAGGAGAATTCCCCAGGACCAGGAGATTGTGGCTGTCGTGGGACCAGGTAGTGGCAACGGCACCCCTGGAACGAAAGGCGCCCGCGGCAAAGCCGTAGCCAACGCCGCCGCTCTTTCCATGGCGCTCAAACACTGCGGCCAGACACAGGCCGGCCTCCTGCCAGCACAGTTTTCCGTCCCGGATAGGAACCTGGCGCTTCACCCATTTTGCCCTGGTGCCGAAAGATTGGATCTCCATGGCGTTTACCAGGGCAAAATCGCCCTCCCCGTACACCTCAAAGTCTTTCTCCTCAGCCGGTCTGCAGTGAACGGAATGATAGAAGTCTTCCGGGAAAAGCTCCTGATCCTGGCTGCCTTTCAGCTCTTTTTTGGAGGGCTGGTACTTTTTCCCGTTTTTGTAGACTGCCTCGATGGAGAAATTCTCCAGATCATTCAGAATAATAAAATCAGCCCGTTTCCCTGGCCCGATGATTCCCCGGTCGTCCAGGTGCATCCTTCTGGCCGGAGTCAGAGTGGCGCAGTAGATGGCTTTCTCTACCGGCATCCCGTTTTTCACCGCCAGGCGGAGAATCCGATCCAGCTGGCCTTCCATCAGGTGATCCGGCATGGTATCGTCTGTCACCAGAGCCACGTTTTCATAGAGAGAATTCTTTACTACAGTCTCCACCACATCCGGGGTCAGAGATTTGGTCTGGAGTTCCAAAAACATTCCCATATCCGTCTTCTCCAGAACGGATTCCGGCGTCTGCTGGGTATGGTCTGCGTCCACACCCTCGTAGATAAAGCGGGCGCAGTCGTCCCCGGTGAGAGACGGGCAGTGCCCCTCGATTCGCACTGGACGGCCACACTGACCGCAGAGACGGATAAAACGCTTTACCGGAGTGTCTTCCTCGGAGATAAGATCCTGGTAATTCATCACTTCTCCCAGACACAGCACTCTCTGGTCCTCTAAAAGCTCCTGCACCTCCCCGTCGCTGATGGTCGCTCCAGGTGTCTCCAGACGCAGATTGGTGGCAGGAACGCTGGAAGGAATCCCGTAATAGATGTCCAGATCTGTCTCCTGGTTCATAAAACTCCGGATGCCACGGATGCCGAACACATTGGCGATCTCATGTGGATCTGCCACCACGCAGGTGACGCCGTGGGGAAGGACTTTTCTGGAAAATTCTTTTGGGTAAGTCATGGAACTTTCGATGTGCATATGGATATCGATAAGCCCCGGCACCACGTATTTGCCCGTCCCGTCTATCTCCGTCTCTGCCTCTAAATGCACAGCAGGGGAAATGTTATAAAACCTTTCCCCTGCAACTGCAATATCCATTTGTTCGAAGCATTGGCGGTATGTCCGGTAAACCCAGGCATTTCGGATGATCAAGTCAGCCTTCATACATACCTCTCCATTCTGGCTTCTGCCTTTAGCTGTTGATGATGCGGTTCCACTGGTCGATCCAGTCGCTCAGAACTTCGTTGACCAGGGTGTAGTTCAAAACTTTCGCGTTGTCTGCTGTAGCGCCGTAAGTCATGCTGGCGGATTCCTCAGCCGTCAGCTCTACCTGGCTGTTGGTAGGCGCCTCGTTGAGAGCAGCAGCCGTCTTGGTCTGAAGCTCCTTGCTCAGACGGTAGTTGATGTACTCGTAAGCCAGGTCTTTGTTCTTTGCATTCTTGGGAATGCTGATGGTGTTAAAGTTTGCGTAGGTCACTTCCGGGGTAAAGAATACCAGATTCGGGTTTGCCGCCTGAATCGTGGGAACACCGAAGTCGCCTACTACTGCCACTGCAACTTCCCCGGAGGTAAACATGTTGATCAGGTCAGAAGACTTTGCATAGGTCTTTACCAGGTTGGGTTTTAACTCTTCCAGGGCCTTGAATGCTGCCTCTCCCTTGTCAGCCTCAATGTCCCCGCCTACATGGTCATTAGCCATGTAAACCATAGCCGGGCCGAAGGTGGTGGTGATATCCGGGATGGCTACCATTCCTGCCAGGCTGGGATCCCACAGGTCGTCAAAGCTGGTGATCTCAAAGCCCACTGCATCCGGATTGTAGATGATTCCGATGCTGTTGATGGTGTAAGCGATTCCCTGCCCTGCCTCCGCCATGGTCTTGGCAGCTCCGATCAGGTACTGGCTGTTCTCGATTTTGCTTAAGTCAATGGTCTCAAACAGTCCCTCAGAAATACCCTGGGCTGTCATAGCCTGGGACAGCTCGATCACGTCGATGTTGGACTGAGAATTTGCGGAAAGTTTGGTGTAGCGCTCGTTGGTGCTTCCGGTCTCCGTCACGATCTTGCATCCAAACTGTTCCTCAAAAGGAGCGTACACTTCCTCAGCGGAAATGTCTTCGCTCAAACCATAGGTGGACAGGATCAGCTCTGCAGATCCGGAATCGCTGCTCCCGCCCTCTGTTCCTGCCGCCCCGGAACAGGCGGTCAGCAACATGGCTGCACATAAGGTTGCTGCTGCTAACTTTTTCATAATTTTTTCTCTCTCCTTTTATATATAGCCTGGAACCGGAAAGATCCGGCTCCGGTTTCTATCATGTTGTGACGGAACTCTCGCGCCGGGCGCGGTCACTTTAACAACAAAAACTCTACCTGCTTACCAGAATCAGCTTGTTTGCCGGCAGATACAGCCGGATGGGATCTCCCTCCTGGAACCGATCCTCTGCCCGCATATTCACCATGAATTTTCCGGCAGAAGTGGAAACTTCATACTGGTAGCTCTTTCCCAGGAACGTACGGACGCCCACTGTCCCTTCCAGCACATTGGCTGTCCGGCCCTCCCGGTCGATCTCAATGTCCTCCGGGCGGATGGTTCCCATCAGAGCGCCCTCCTCATGAGGCGTATCCACGGCAAACACCTTTCCGTCAGCCGTCTGGTAAACATCCCCGGACTTTTTCAGCTCCAGGAAGTTTTCAAACCCAATGAACCTTGCCACAAATTCCGTCCTTGGACGGCGGTAAATATTTTCAGGGGAATCGTACTGCTCAATGACGCCCTGATTCATGACTGCCACTTTATCAGAGATGGAAAAACACTCTTCCTGATCGTGGGTGACAAACAGAGTGGTGATCCCCAGCTTCTTCTGGATCCTCTTGATCTCCACCCGCATGTTGACTCTCAGCTTTGCATCCAGGTTGCTCAAAGGCTCGTCCAGCAAAAGGAGCTTAGGCTCGATCACCAGAGCTCTTGCCAAAGCCACTCTCTGGCGCTGGCCGCCGGACATCTGCTGAGGGAAGCGGTCAGCCAGATCGGTAAGGCCGCAGACCTCCAGAATATCTTTCACTTTGCGGTCAATCTCGTCTTTTCCCATCTTCCTCATCTTTAAACCGAAAGCTACGTTGTCATAGACACTTAAGTGGGGGAAGAGGGCGTAGCTCTGAAACACCAGCCCGAAATTTCTCTTGTGAACCGGTATCTTCGTCAGGTCGTCGCCGTCCAGGCGAAAGGTGCCCTCCTGGGGATCGATAAAACCAGCCACTACCCTGAGGGTGGTAGTCTTGCCGCATCCGCTTGGGCCTAAGAGAGACACCAGCTCTCCTTTTTCCACTTCCAGATTCAGGCCCTTTAAGATCTGTTTCTTCTTATCATAACATACTGCAATATTTTCCAAGGTCATAAACGCCATTGTATTTTCCTCCTACTTAGCCAATGAAGCGATTCCCAGGGTCTTGTCTACGATCACCATGATCAGCATGGTGGCGGCCATCAGAACCACCGATACGGCAGATACAGTTGGGTTGTAATTGTATTCAATGTAATTCATCAGTGTTGCCGGGAACGTAGAGACACCCGGGCCGGACAGGAACATTGATACCGGTATATTATTGAAAGAATTGATAAACGCCAGCATAAAGGCCGCTGAGATACCGGAAGTGATGTTCGGAAGCACTACCCGGAAAAATGCCTTCATCTTCGGGCATCCCAGACTCCAGGCTGCCTCCTCAATGGAAAAGTCAAACTGGTCCAGGCTGGAACCCACCACGCGGATCACATAGGGCAAAGTCACCATAAAGTGTCCGGCCAGCAGACCGGTAAACACTGGTATCCGCAGGGTCAGCACCAGAAACTGGTACAGGACAAAACCGATTACGATTCCCGGCACAATGGTGGGAGATAAAAACACGGATTTTAAAATGCCTCTCCCTCTCATTCCGGAGCGCGCCAGGGCGTAGGCCGCAGGAACCCCTACCAACAGAGCGATTACCGTAGCCAGAAGCCCGATCTCCAGGCTGGTAAGAAATGAGTTGCGGAAAGATTCCAGAGTAAAGACATTGACAAACCACTTCAGGGAGAAGGAATCGATGGGGAAGGTAATGGCGCTTCCGCCGCCGAAAGCCGTCACTGTGATAATACACAGCGGGATAATCAAAAATGCGAAGACCAAAACGGCAACCGCCGTCAGAAGTTTATTCTTACCCATTGCTCTCTCCTCTCCGGTCCAGCCTGTTGGCCAGGGCGTTAAAGCCCTTGATCACAATCAGGGTCACCACGATCATAATCAGCGAGATCACAGCAGCACCGTTCCAGTCGCCTACCGCCATAGCCCGCTGGTAGATAAACGTTGCCATTACCATGTTGGTATTGCCGCCCAAAAGCTGGGGCGTAGTGTAAGCCGTCAGCGTTCCGGTAAACACCAGGATGCCTCCGACAATAATCCCCGGAAGGCTCATGGGGAAAATGACCTTCATAAAGGCGGTCAGCCTGTTGGCCCCCAAACTCTGGGCCGCCTCCATCATATCATCCCCGATATTTTCCATAACGCCGGAGACCGTCACGATCATCAGCGGCAGGAACAGATAGACAGAACCGATTATAATAGCAAATTCCGTATAAAGGAGCTTCACCGGCTTGTCTGCCAGGCCTACGGCCATGAGAAACTGGTTTACGATCCCGTTGCTTCCCAGAATATTAATCCACGCAAAGCTGCGGATAACAGAGTTGGTCATCATCGGGAAAATTGAAACGGCCAGAAGGATTCCCCGCCATTTCTTGCTGCAGCGGCTGATAAAATAAGCCGTCGGGACGCCCCCTATCATACAGACCGCCGTGGTGATCAGTGCAATCTTTACAGTCCGGAAGAAAATCGTCAGATAGTACTCGTCCTGGAAAAAGCTGACGTAGGAGCTGAACGGGTATTCTCCATCGGAAAAGGTGGGCACGATCACGCGCAGAAGGGGAAGGAACAGACAGACAGCCAGGATCACAAGCCCTGGCACTACCATGATAAAAGCACTGCTCTTTTTCATCTCTACCTCTCCATTTACCTTGTGCCGGCCCAGCGTTTCATGAAAGTGGAACCGCTGGGCCGAGTCATTCATTAGTTACATTAATTCTTCTGTGTACATTTATTATAAAATGTGATATAGTATACGTCAAATACATGTAATCTATAATTTTTATGCATTAAAGCTATAGGAGGCTCGTCATGGACCTGAAAGAAGCCAAATATGTCCTGGCCATCGCCAAACACAAAAGCATCAGCCGGGCAGCCGAATCCCTCTTTATTTCCCAGCCCTCTCTGAGCAAATACCTGAAAAATCTGGAACAGCAATTGGGTTCGCCGCTGTTTAACCGGGTGGGAAGCCAGTACCTCCCCACCTACCTGGGAGAGCGCTACATTCACTACGCGGAGCAGATTGCCCAGTACGGCTCCCAGTGGGATCAGGAGTTTGATGATATTATGCACCAGAACCACGGGCGTTTAAACATCTCCATCCCCATTATGCTGAGCAACAGCATCATCGGCCCGGTCCTGCCCCCTTTCCACAAGAAATACCCCCACGTCAATGTCAATCTGATGGAGGAAGTCAATTTCATTGCGGAGAAGACCGTCGCCGACTCCAGCGTGGATCTGACCTTTTATAATGTTCGGGAATTTCCGAAAAATCTGGCCTTCCAGGAGTTGGCCCGGGAAGAGATCGTGCTGGTTCTCTCTTCTGCCGATCCCCTGGTTCAGAAGGCCGTCAAAAAGCCGGGATTTTCCTACCCATGGATCGATCTCAGACTGCTGGCCGATGAAAATTTTATCCTTCTCTACCCCGATCAGAATACCGGAGGTCTTGCTCTGGAGCTTTTCAGGGACTACGACATGATCCCCCATGTCCTGATGCACACCCGCAACAGTGAGATGTCCATCTGTCTGGCCATGGAGGGCCTCGCTGCTGCATTTGCCCCGGAAAGCTACTACCATTTTCTGAAAGGCCGGACCCCCGGCAGCTCCGTCTGCCTCTCCATCGGCAGATCCAGGGTCGAAAATATCCTCATAGCCGCCTGGCAGAAGAACCGCTACCTTCCTCAGTACGCCAGAGATTTTCTGAACATGATCGCAACGTACTGCAAAGAGAGATAAGACGTTTTTACATTGTCTCTCCCATCCATTCAAACAGGCTCATCTGATGGCCTGCCTCCTTGGGCTTCCTTGTCCTGGCCTCCTGGCGGGTGATTTCTGCCTCTGGAATCTCCGCCAGAAATTCTGATGGAGTCTCTGTGCTGATCAGGATCAGTTCTTCCTTTGCCCTGGTCATGCCCACGAAGAAGAGACGGCGCTCTTCCTCTTTGTCCGTTTCCCCCTTATCGGTCTCCAGCGGGATCATTCCCTGGTCTGCGCCGCAGATCATGACGGCCGGAAATTCCAGACCTTTGGAGGCGTGAAGAGTCATCAGGGTCACGGCATCTGAGGTGTAGGTCTTTCCTCCGCAGCGCTTCAGATCTCCTTCTTCCCCCAGCGCCAGGCTGTCCAGAAATTCTCCCATGGTCTTGTAAAACAGGGAGCAGGAGCGCAGCTTATCGAGAGCCGGATTTTTTACAGCTCCAGACTGAGGCATTTTCTCCGCCAATTCCTCAAACCATCGGTCCAGGGTCTTTTTCGGCGCAGCCGAGGCCAGACCGTCCCGAAACTTCTTGGCTTCTGCCTCCAGAATCATATCGCTCGCCTGGCCGTCTTCCAGATCCCACAACAGTCTGCAGCACGCCTTCCCCGCCATCTCGTCCTCCGGGTGCAGGACATAGCGGAAAAAGCTGACCGTTCCCCGCACGGACCGATCCATCAGAAAGTCCTCCCGGCCCGCCACCACATAGGGAATCCCTTCTTTTTTCAGGCATTTTTCCAGAAGAGCTGCCTGGCGCCTGGTGCGGTAGAGAAGGGCGATCTCCGAGAAGCTGCGTACCTTTCTTCCTTCCCGTTCTGCCCCATTTTCCTGGGCATCCAGCATATCGATGCCGCCCGCCATGCGGTTGATCTCCTTAGCAGCGAAAATCGCTCCTTCCAGCTCCCCCGCCGCCTGCACCAGGCGGATTTTATCCTCCCCGGCCCGGTTAGGTGACAGAATCCGCTCTCCTCCCGGATTGCGGGAGATCACTGATGCAGCGCCGCGGATGATCGCACCCTCCGAGCGGTAATTTTCCGTCAGCCGGATGGTTTTCAGTCCAGGCTCATCCTCCGCCAGCCGGTCAAAGCAGCGGGCATCCGACCCTCTGAATCCGTAGATGGACTGATCCGGATCCCCGATGACGAAGAGTTCCCTTCCGTTTTGGTTCCATCCGCGGATCAGCCGGTACTGGATGGGACTGATATCCTGAAATTCATCTACCAAAAGGTAGGAAAAGCTCTTTCTGGAAACATCCTTTCCCCTCTCCGCCAGATCCAGGGCGGCAGACAGCAGATCGTCAAAATCCAGAGCGTTCTGTTCTTTCAGCCGTTTCTGGTAATAGGCAAATGCATTCTCCTCAATCTCTGAAGGCATCCCCGTCTTTTTTCTGGAGACCTCCTGCAGGAACCGCCCTGCCTTTATGTCCAGACCAAATTTTTCTATGGTCTCCTCCGCCAGATCCCCTGCCGTCATCTCATCCGCCAGAATAAAAGGCTCTCCCTGCTCTTTCAGGAGATTAAGGCAGATGGAATGGAAGGTTCCGATCTGGATTTTGTTGGCCGGGCGTGCACTCCCCAGCTCTTTTTTCAGCCTCTCCCTCATCTCCGCCGCAGCCTTGTTGGTAAAGGTCACAGCAGTGATCTCAGAAGGCCGCACCTTTCTCACATTCAGCAGATACAGAATGCGGGCGATCAAAGTTCTGGTCTTTCCTGTTCCCGGCCCGGCAATCACCGCCACCGCCCGGTCTAAGGCCTCCACCGCCTCCTGCTGTGCCGGATTGAGGCCAAATGCCTCCGGCTCCCTGGATGCGGCAGTCTCCTTGGCTGTCTGGCTGCTGTTCTCTGGCTTCGTCTGTCCATCATTCGGAGGAACCGCAGGAGAAGTTTCCTGCCCCGCGCCGATCAGGGCAAAAAAGTCCATCTGCCCTTCCGTATTGGCCAGCTCGTCGGCGGTAAACAGTTTGATGGTTCCGTACTCCCCGTCAAACCCGGGGATCCGCTCCACTTTCCCTTCCCGCAGCCGTCTGATTCCCTCTGCGGTCATCCGTCCGGCCACTTTCTGAATCTCCTCCACAGGCACTTCCCGGAGAATCGAAAACTCAGGGCCAAGTTCCCTCAGCATTTCTTCATACTTTGCCTGCACCTTGGCGCTGGCGGCCGAATGGCCGTCAGATGCCGCGATCACCTCTGGCAGGGGAACCAGACTCTCAAAGGGCTTTGCATCCGCCTTGGTGTAACCCTCCGGCCTGTCGGAGAGCTGTTCAGCCCGGTGAGCCACGCCGATGGTCAGTTTCCTGCCGCACACCGGGCATTTTCCCTGGTATTTCTCTGCCTGAGAGGGGCTGAGGCAGAGGTGGCATTTGCGGTGACCGTCATAATGGTATTTTCCCTCTTCCGGGAAAAACTCAATGGTGCCTCCCAGCCCTTCCCCGGTCTGAATTGCTCGGTAAAGCCCGCCGTAGGACATCTCTGTGTCAAACAGCGTGGCCTCCCTTCCCAGCTTCGCCGGAGAATGGGCGTCAGAATTGGACACCAGAAAATAGGGATCCAGCATAGAAAGGCGCCAGTTCATGGGCGGATCCGAGGAAAGCCCGGTTTCCATGGCATGAATGTAAGGCGTCAGATCCTCAAAACACTCCTCCACTGTGTCGAAACCGGAAAAAGCCCCGAACAGGGAAAAATGAGGCGTCCAGATGTGGGCCGGTATATAGATAGACCGGGGCGACAGCTCCAGAAGAATTTCCAAGAGGTCTCTGCAGTCCAGTCCCAGGATCGGCCTTCCATCGGAATGGATATTCCCGATGGTCTCCAGTTTCTTTGCCACCTTCTCCGCGTCCTCCAGGCTTGGAAGCAGAATCAGGCTGTGCACCTTCCGCACGCGGCCGTTTTTCTTATAGATGGAACTGATCTCCCCTGTCACCACAAACCGGGGATCCGTGGCGTGAAGGGTCTGGCTTTCCAGCCGGTACTCCGGCTTTAACCGGTACAGGCCGTCCTCCGCCGGCTCCAGCTTTTCTCCCAGCTCTTCTCTCCAGGCCGGATGAGTAAAATCTCCTGTCCCTACCATATGGATTCCCTTTTTCTGTGCCCAGAGGTTTAAATGCTCCGGCACCGCTTCTTTGCTGGTGGCCCGGGAATACCGGGAATGGATATGCAAATCTCCTATGTACATACTGTGTCTAATCTCCTTCTGTCAAAAAGGTATAAATTGCCCTTCCTTTTTCTTCCAATTCATCTGCAGAATTTTCTTCCGAATACACAAATCCCAGTCGGTCAAAATTCTTGATCTGCTGCGGATCCTCAATCCTGTTCTGAGCCATAAACCGGACCATCTCTCCTCTGGCCATCTTCGCCTGAGTGGCCTTCTGCCGGATCTTTCCGTCCTTCTTCTCCCCAAATACGCAGGTGATAAACCGGGCACCGTCCTCCAGATAGGGCTCGATACATTTGGAATACTCTTTCGACGCCAGATTCACGATCACCGGATTTTGGCCGCCGGATCCTTTTGACCGCCCTGGCCCGCCTGCTGTCTCCAGCCGCTCCTCATCCGCCAGAAACCGATAGAGGGCATCGCCCCAGAATCCATACAGGTTTTTGCTGTCCTTCTGGCCTCCGTCCCCCTTCACTTCCAGGCGGGCCTGCATCTCCAGCCGGTAAGGCACCACCCCGTCAAAAGGCCTGAGAACCCCATAAAATCCCGATAGAATTCTCAGATGGCTTTTCATATATTCCCAGTCTCCCGTCTCTAACGTCGCCGGGGACAGGTATTGGTATTGAATCCCCTCGTAGGCCAAAAGCGCCGGCGTCAGAGCTCCGATGTTTCTCAGTTCCATTGTCTGAAATCTGGAAAAATTCTGTCTCGCCAGCTTCTCATTGCACTGCCACAGTTCTCTGCATTGGGCAAAATCCAACTGGCGGATCTGTTTGAACAGGACTTCCGTCTGGTCTATGAATTCCGGCAGGGCCTCTGCCGGGAAAAAATCTGTGTTCCGGTTCATTTTCTTTGCCGGTGAAATGATAATCTTCATAGGCCGCCTATAGATTCTCCAGCATCTGCGCCGGATTTTCCTTTGCCTTTACTTTTCCGAAGGCTTTCTCAATCATTCCGTCTTCATCGATCAGATAGGTGGTTCTCACCACACCCATAGTCTTTTTTCCGTACATGTTCTTTTCCTGCCACACATCGTAGGCCTGAATTGCCGTGAGTTCAGGATCCGATAAAAGGGTGAAAGGCAGGCTGTATTTCTCCTGAAACTTTTTGTGGGAAGCCACGCTGTCCTTGCTGATCCCGATGACTACAGCTCCCTTTTCCTGAAACTGTGGGTACAGCTCCCCGAAACCGCAGGCCTGGGCTGTACAGCCTGGTGTGTTGTCCTTGGGATAAAAATACAGAACCACCTTTCTGCCTTTCAAATCCGCCAGGCTCACCTGATTTCCATCCTGATCCGGCAGCGTAAACTCCGGAGCCTTTGTTCCTATTTCTAACATGGTCTGTTTCCTCCTTATCATTTTTGCTCTCTGCTTACCTCTTCACTGTAGCACATTCTCTGCCGCCTTATCAACATGAACATGGATTTTTTTAGCGAATACCGCCTTTCAAACCTCCTGACAATGTGGTAAAATGGGGGCCAAATGGAGGAAATGTGACATGAAACGACTATTGCTTCTTACCACCGGCGGAACCATCGCTTCCGTAAAGACGGAGAACGGGCTGGCGCCGGGCACCAGCGGAGATGAGATCCTTTCCTATATCCCGGAAGCCGGAAAAATCTGCCGGATCGACGTCGTCCAGATCTTCAATCTGGACAGCACCAATCTGCAGCCGGAGCACTGGCTGGAGATCGCAGCAACGATCCGCGATAAATATGATCAATACGACGGGTTCGTGATCACCCACGGGACAGATACCATGGCCTATACATCTGCCGCCCTCTCATACCTGATACAAAACCCGGACAAACCTGTGATCCTGACCGGCGCCCAGAAGCCCATCAGCGCGGCTATTACAGACGCTACAAAAAATCTCATGGACAGCATCCGCTTTGCCGTCAGGGATGGAGTCCACGGCGTTTACATTGTATTTGACGGCAGGGCCATCCTGGGAACCAGGGCCAGAAAAGTACGGACCAAAAGCTACAGCGCCTTCGAGAGCATTAACTATCCTGTAGCAGCCTTTATCGATGACAAGCGCATCCTCCAGTACGTTGAGGCAGACGAAGAGCGGGGGGCTGTCTGCTTTTACGACCGGATCAATCCCAGCGTCTTCCTTTTAAAGCTGATCCCTGGAATGGAACCGGAAATTCTCCGCTATATCGGCAGCCGCTACGACGCTATCATCATCGAGAGCTACGGCGTTGGGGGCATCCCCTTCTACGATAAGCGAAACTTTCTGGAAGAGCTGGCACGGCTCAGGGAGGCGGGAAAGATTGTGGTCATTGCCACTCAGGTCATGCTGGAGGGCAGCGACGCTGAGGTCTATGAGGTGGGCTTTAAAGCGGTCAATGAATACCACGTACTCCAGGCTTACGACATGACAGTGGAGGCCGCCTCCGTAAAGCTGATGTGGATCCTGGGGATTACCCGGGATTTTGCAAAAGTGCGGGAGCTGTTTTACCAGCCGGTAGAACACGATATTGTGAGCACACAGCAGCCGGAAAGCTAAAATACCGGGCCGAAAAAGAAAGGCAGGACAAGTAAAAAGGAGAGCAAATGGATATTTACCAACAGATTATCAGAGAAACTGACAACATTACACAAGAGCTGATCTGTCAGCGCCGGGATTTCCACAAATATGCGGAGACCGGCTGGTTTGAGATGCGTACCTCTTCCATCATTGCAAGAAAGCTGACAACGCTGGGATATGAAGTTCTCACAGGAGATCGGGTCTGCAAAAAAGACGCCCGGATGGGTGTTCCGTCCAAAGAGGCTATGGATACCCAGTATCGAAGAGCCATTGCCCAGGGGGCTGACCCGGAATTTGTAAAAGATACCGAGGGCGGCATGACCGGCGTTATCGGGATTTTGCACTGCGGCGAAGGTCCCGTAGTCGCCATGCGTTTTGACATCGATGCCCTGGGGGTGTTCGAGGAAAGCGATGCCTGCCACCGCCCTGCAAAAGAGGGATTTCGCTCTGCAAACGAAGGCTTCATGCACGCCTGCGGCCACGATGCACACGCAGCCGTAGGCCTGGGGGTTGCCCGGGTATTAATGGCCATCCGGGATTCCCTTCACGGCACAGTCAAACTGATCTTCCAGCCGGCGGAGGAAGGAGTGCGCGGAGCCAAATCCATCGTGGACAACGGCCACCTGGACGGCGTCGATTACTTTCTCGGCTCCCATGTTACCCCTAAAGAAGACGGGGAGCCGGCGGCAGTGATTCCCGGAAGTTTCGGCTACTTTGCCACCACCAAATACGATGTGGTTTTCCGCGGAAAAGCGGCCCACGCTGGCGGTTCCCCTGAACTTGGCCGAAATGTCATGCTGGCAATCGCAACCGCCATCCTGAATCTCTACGGGATTCCCCGGCACTCCGGCGGGGCCTCCAGAGTAAATGTAGGAACCGTCTCCGCCGGCAGCGGCAGGAATGTTATTGCCGATGAGGGAAAAATGGAGATTGAGGTGAGGGGTGAAACCTCAGAGATCAATGAATTTATGGAAAATTATGCGAAAAATATCCTGGAAGGCGCAGCAAATATGCACGGCTGTACCTGCCAGATCAGCCTGATGGGGGCCGCCCATTCTATGAAAAGCGACGAGCCTCTTATGGAGCGGATCAGGGTTGTGTGTGAAAACCATCTCGGCCTCCCGGTTTCAGAAAAGCTGGCAGCCAGAGGAAGCGGCAGCGAGGATGTCTCCTACATGATGGGCCGTGTCCAGGAACAGGGGGGGCAGGCATCCTTTATGAGGATCCTGACGAAAGAGGCCGGCCCCGGCCACAGCAGAACCTTTGACATTGATGAGAGCGCTCTCCCCAACGCAGTGAAGATTTTCTGCGGGGTGGCTTACGACATTTTAAAATAGGAGAATACTATGAAAGAATTCCGAACTTTGCGCCGTGTGCTGCTCCCCCTGCTGTTTGTCCTTGCCATTCTCACCGGCTGCAGTCAGGCGGAATCAGGAACCGACTATTCCAAACTAGAAAACTGGGCCTATTTCGACGCCGAGACCGAGGGCAGGGATGCCGACGTCTTCTTCATATGCCCCTCTGTTTACGGCGGATCGGACGACGCCTGCAATATGTCCCTGTCAGATCAGGAAACAAAAGAAAGTTTTTTCGGAGCCATCAATATGGAAAAAGGAATCTATGACCAGAACAGCCGTTTTTTTGCTCCCTACTACCGCCAGATTGGGCTGAATGTCTACGAAATGCCGGAAGAAGACCGGGAGCCCTACCTGGAGATCGCCTATGAGGATGTAAAAGATGCATTTGAATATTATTGGGAAACCTGCAATGATGGCCGCCCGATCATTCTTGCTGGATTTTCACAGGGAGCCGATATGTGTCTGCGACTGATGAAAGACTTCTTTGCCCAAGACGACCGAATGGAGCAGCTTGTCGCCTGTTACGCCATCGGCTGGCGGGTAACAGAAGATGATCTGCAGGAATTCCCCCACCTGAAAATGGCTTCCGGGGAGAGCGACACCGGCGTCATCGTCTCCTTCAACAGCGAAGCGGAAACTGTGACAGATTCCCTGATGATCCCTGCCGGAACCAGAACCCTGGCCATCAATCCTCTGAACTGGAAAACTGACAGCACATTTGCTGACAAAAGTCTCAACAAGGGGGCCTGCTTTACGGATTACAGCGGTTCCATCCTCACAGAGATACCGGAGCTTACCGGGGCATACCTTGATCCGATACGCGGGGCCTTAAAGGTTCCTGATGTCTCCCCAGCAGACTACCCTGCCGGACTGTCCATCTTTACAGACGGCATCTACCATCTGTATGATTATCAGTTCTTTTACCGGAATCTTCAGGAAAATGTGCAGACCCGGATTCGCACATATATGCAGCAGCAAAATCCGCAATAGTGGGATCACACACCTGGAATTTAATATTTCTCAAACGTTTCTTCAATACTTTCGATACATTTGAGATGTAACATACAGTCCATGAAGGAGGAACATAACATGTCAAAATCAAAACTTGTGGAAACAAATGAGAAGATTGCTGAGGGCGTGACCGAAGGGTTCCAGAAAATCGAAAACAGCGTGGTCGGCACATATAAGAAAGTCGAGGACGGTGTGGTCGGCACGTACAAGAAAGTAGAAGATGCGTTTGTAGACAAATTTCTGACCCGCGAGGGCGAATCCGTGGAAGACGCAAAAAAGCGCCTTGCCAAAGAGCAGGCTGACCGCATGGAAGCCGGAAAGGGCGCTGACGAACAGAAAACCAATTGATACGACAACAGACCCGCATCGCTGCCATGCCATGCGGGTCAAACTTTTTTATCCTCAAAAACTACCTTCCATTGTTTTAGATACCGTCTGCAAAGCTCCGGCATTCCTCCATGGCCCGCCTGTAGACGGCGATCACCCGGTCGCACCAGGAGTCAAATTCCGGGTCCGGAATCTGGTACTCAGGATGATCCATCACGCAGCGGATCGCTTCTCCTACCCCCTGATCGAACCGGACCGATGCAGAAAATCCCGGAACCAGACGTTTCAGCTTGCTGTTGTCAAAAACCAGAGAATTTGCCTTGTCTCCCAAAAGGGTTGACCGATACTTTGGCCCGGCTGCCGCGAGAAAATCAGTGGCTATATGGACGATCACCGGCTTCCCCTGGAGAATCCTGGCAATGACCTGCCAGCTCCCCCGGCTCCCCAATACGGCGACCGGGATCCTGGTTTTGCCGTATGTATGGCTTGGCCGCACGATTGTTACCGGGAAACCGGTGTTCCGGTACGCCTCCATCAGGACGGCCTCGCTGGCGATCTTGTTCTGTCCGTATTTCCAGTAGGGGTTTGCCAGCGGCGTACTCTCAGAAATCAGATAGTTGGACGGAGGCTTTTGATAGGCCGCCGCGGAGCTGATGTAGATATACTGCTTCGTTTTCCCCGCAAACAGCCGGATATCCCGCATGGCCTGCTCCGGCGTAAATCCGATAAACTGGGCGACCACATCAAAGGTTTCCCCCTCCAGAGCCCGGGCGGCCGCCTCCTCATTCTCGATATCCCCGCGGATCACCCTGACATTCTCCGGTATTTCCACAGAAGTCCGGCCCCGGTTCAGCAAAGTCAGATCAATCCCGCTTTTTGCCGCCAGCTCTGTGACCGCCGTGCTGATCGTGCCTGTTCCTCCAATCAATAATGCCTTCATAACCGTCCCCTCATCATTCCTGTGGTACAAAGACTGCGGCTCCCATGTCCGACGCCTGCTGGGCCGCCTGGATCAGCGTCTGGATATACTTGCCTCTCTCAAAAGTTAAAAGACTCTCGTTTCCATTTTCAATCGCATCCAGGAACTGGCGGATCTCATAGTAGAAGTTAATCTCAAACGGAATCCTGGGAGCATTTTCATCCCCTCCAAAGCATTCCTCCGGCACAGGAACCACTTCAGGGCGGCTCTTGTATCCTCCGTCTTTCTCCTTTAACTGCAAGGTCAGCTCAAATGGCTTGTCCCCGTTAAAGATCATCTTTCCGCCCTCCCCTACGATCTCAAGCATAAAAGTCGCACCGATCCGGCTGCTGGTGAAATTATAGAGAGTCCCGCCGGTGGTCCGGCAGATCCAGCAGGCTACGTCATCGTTGGTGACACGGCCCATTTTCCCCGGCTTTCCGATCATCTCTCTCTCCTTAATGCAGGTGTCTTCCATACATTGAATCTCACAGATCGCACCGCAGGTATCCCGGAGAAGATAGTCACAGATATCCATCATATGGCTGCCAAAATCCGCCAAAGCCCCTGGGCCGGACAGATCCTTCTGCATTCTCCATTCCAGCTTCACATCCGGGTTGGCAATTCGGTCTCCTCCCTGCTCCTCTCTGACAAAAAAGATGCGGCCCATCTTCCCTTCATCGATCAGCTTTTTCATAAAGACCAGTCCCGGAATCTCCCGGTAGCACAGCCCGATCATAGCCACTTTCCCTGTGAGTTTGGCGTATTTGATGGCCTCGTCGCAGTCCTCCGGCAGCGGAGCAAAGGGCTTTTCGCAGAGGACATGCTTTCCTGCCTTCAAAGCCTCAACCGCCAGCTCCACATGGGTCGCGTTGGGTGTACAGATGCTGACAGCGTCGCAGCAGGAAAAGAGCTCTTCCAGATGTTTGCAGGCTTTCGCCTCAGACAACTGGAATTTATCAATATAATCCTGGGCTCTCCCCTCCAGAAGATCGTAGACCCCTGTGATTACCGCGTCCTTGCAGCATTGGTAAGCCTTGATATGGTTCTGTGCGATCCCGATAGTAGTTCCCGCACCGATAATGCCGATTTTTACCATGGTCATTTCCTCCTGCTCAAAGCACATTTTTACAGCTTCAGGTTCTCTTCCAGAAACGCCTTTCCCTCCAGCAGCCCCTGCTCCACTGCCTCGATGCTGCCCTCATAGGCGGCGTCCTCATGCTCCAGGCTGATGGTTCCGTCGTAGCCGGAGGCCTCCAGCATGGAGAGAAGTTTTTTCCAGTCCAGCTCCCCGCGGCCTGGAATCCGATAGCTCCACCAGCTGAAATCCGTCAGGATCCCGGTTCTGGCAAGCCGCTCCCGGTCTATGGCGCCGTCTTTGGCATGGACATGGAAGATCCTGTCTTTAAACTCTTCTACAGGGCCATAGGGATCAATCATCTCCCAGACCAGATGGCTGGGATCGTAGCACAGCCCTACTTTATCGCTTGGAAGGCGTCTGAATATCTCCGCCCACATCACAGGGGAAATGGCGATATTTCCCATAAGAGGACAATTTTCAAAACATATTTTTACATTCTTTCTTTCCGCCAGCTCTACCAGGGGCTTAAACAGCTCCACGACCCGGTCCAGACTGCGGATGGGAATCTTGCGGATCATATTCCCCCGGTCCTTCACAGCGGGATCCCGGTCGTAGATCCCCTCCTCGATGGTCTTGTCGATGCCGGTGGAGGTAATCACTTTCTCAATGCCCAGATCCCCTGCAAACTCGATTCTCTTTTTCAGCTCTTCTATGTGCCCTGCCGCCTCGGCCTGGTCCGTGCTCAGATAATTGCGGCAGTAGATCAGGGCTGTCACCCCTATCTTCCCTTCTCTCAGAACCTTTTCAAACGCCCCTCTGTCCAGAGGAAGCATGGGACCGCATTCCAGGTCGGTAAATCCGTTGGAGGCCGCCCAGCCGGCCACCTCCTCCAGGTTCTGAAATCTATCGCTGCCGGAGCGCCTGGCCTGCTCTACCAGGGCATTGGTCAAAAATCCTATCTTCATCTGTCACAACTCCTTCAGGTAATCTACGGCTCTCTGGTAGCGCTCAAAGGACACCTCTCCTTTTTCGTATTCTATGACGGCCCAGTCGTCCGGCCCCATGGCCTTCTTTAAAACATCCGTCAGCTTCCGGTAATCCATATCCCCGGTTCCCAGATCCACATATCCCTCCTGCTTCTGGGCAAAGGTCTTATTGCCTTCCATTATCTCTTTCTTAAAATCCCGCAGATGGACGTAATGGAACCTGTCCGGAGCCGCCTCGATCAGCCCGACGGGGTCATACCCGCTGACCGCCGCCCAGCCGGTGTCCAGGGCAAAATTGACCTGGGGCGCGTACTCCATCAGGGAATGAAACAGCAGGCCGTCATTTTCAAATTCCCAGCAGTGATTGTGGTAATTGACCGAAACTCCTCTGTCTGCCGCCTTTTTTGCCATTTCATTCAGATTTTTTGCCATCTTCTCCACTGTCTGCGGGTCTCTCAGAGCCGGATCCCGCTCCGCCTCCCCGGCGATTGACGGACCCGCGCCGATCATCCCGGTGAGAATAATATTTTTATAGGGCATAACCTGCAGAAATTCCGCTCCCTTTAAAATACTCTCCTCCGCTGCCTCCGGTTTGTTCAGCAGATCCAGCCACTGGACCGATACATGGAGGCCCGCCAGGTACAGCCCCTGGCTGTTTAATGTCTCCAGCAGGTATTCCCGCTTGTCCAGCCCAAAGAAACGGGAACCGATCTCAACTCCCTCACAGCCCGTGCTCTTCAGGCCGCTGAGAATATTCTCCGTCTCTGTCAAAATTCTGTTGGTAAATAAAACTGCATGACATCCTATTTTCATATTTCTTTCTCCTTTTCATCAGCTCTTTACTGCTCCCGCTATCCCGTCAACAAAATACTTCTGAAGGAAAATATACAGCAGAATGATGGGAATAACACTGATAAAACCTCCGGCGGCGATTCCGGTCCAGTCTACGGTGTTTTCGCCTTTGAATGCGTAGAGTCCCACTGCAAGCGTTCTGGAACTCGGGTTGTTCAATGTCAGAACCAGCGGAAGCAAAAATGCATTCCAGGTCCAGATGGTCTGCATGATGATCACTGTAATGGAAATGGGCTTGCCCAAAGGCATCATGATATACCAGAAGGTCTTAAAAAAGGTGCACCCGTCTACCTTGGCCGCGTCCTCCAGTTCGTTGGGGATCCCCTGAAAATATCCGGAAAACAGCATGAGAAAAATCACATGGGCTCCTCCGGACTGGGCCAGGATCAATCCGGTCTTAGTCCCCACCAGCCCTGCGCTGCGGATAACCTGGTACGTGGGAATGATGGTGCTGACCAGGGGAATGGTAATACTCGCCAGAAAGATTGACAGCAGCACTTTCTTCCCGACAAAATCATACCGGCCCAGGGCATAGCCTGCAGTAATGGTCATGACCAGAACAATGATCACAGAAAAGATTGTTACAATCACCGTATTGATAAAATATGTGCTGAAATTCGCCTCGGTCCAGATGCGGATAATATTATCCAGGGTAAAGGTCTCCGGGATCAGGCTAAGACGGTTTGCAAAAAACTCGTCGTTGGTCTTGAAAGATGCCGACGCCATCCACAAAAATGGATACATCCATAACACCCCGATGACGATCAGAACCGCGTGGGAGATCAGCGTTTTTACTGTTTTGATAGATTTCGTTTGATTCATAGCCACCTCACCGTTTCTTTCTATCGCTCTATCCGATTTTTGTGCCGGTTAGATCTGAGACTTGCTGTTTAGCTTTGCCTTCGCCACATTCAAAACAATGCCGATCACAATGACAGTGATCCCGAACAGGATCGCGGCAGCGCTGGCATATCCGAGCCTTGGCATCCCCATCTCACTGGAAAATGCCTGCCGGTAAACAAAGGTTCCTATGACATCTGTGGCATAGTAGGGCCCGCCTTCTGTCATGGTCTTTACGATATCAAACACCTTCAGGGAATTGATGGCACATAAGATGGCAATCACGCCCCCAATGGGAACGATCAGCGGCAGAACGATATGGAAAAAAGTCTGACGTCTGTTGGCCCCGTCAATGGCAGCCGCCTCGTACAGGTCCTTGGATACTCCGGACAGACCTGCCAGCCAATAGATCATGTAGGTACCGCAATCTTTCCAGACAGAAATCCCCACTACAGTATACAAGGCGATGGAACCGTCACTCAAAAACTGGACCGGCTCATCTATGATGTGCAGGGCTTGCAGAAACGCATTGACAGGCCCCGATACACCGAAGATAAAGATCATGATGATTCCTACGATAGACGCTGTGGTGATAACCGGAAGAAAGAACATCGTCCGGTAAACCACCCTCCCTTTCATCCTGTCATTATTCAGGATGTAGGCCAATACCAGCGATACCACCAGCTGGCATGGAACCAGAAGAAGGGTGTATTTAAAACTGTTTATAAAAGCATTCCAGAACAGAGAATCATTCAGCAGCTCCACATAATTTCCCAGACCCACAAAGTCGGCGCTGCTGGTCAGGCCGGACCAGTCTAGAAGTGAATACTGGATGCTGCAGATGATCGGATATCCCTGGAATACGATGTAAAAAATCAATGTCAGCGACATAAACAACCAGCACCAGAGATTGACCGTACGCCTCTCTTTTCTTTTTCTGGCACTGATCGCCTGTGTTTTTCCTGCTTGTGCTCTCATTCTTATCCCTCATTTTCTGTAACAATGCAGACATTTTTAAATAACCGGCATCCCGTTCCAGACAGAATCAATGATCCTCTGGATTTTGATTCCGTATAAAATATCTGTCTCCGGCTGTCTGTTCTCTGCTATGCAGCGCACAAATGCCGCTGCGTTTTCACTGGCCGCCAGCATTTCCGGATGGTCTGCTGCTTTCCAGCGGTCGGATCCTGGCGCCGCCAAAATTATCTCAGGTTTCCGGGTAAAACCCTCCCCTTTCCGGCGCGGCTGATAAGTGACAGCCAGAGGATTCTCCATGGAAAACCGGACGATCCCCAGTTCTCCGATGATCTCCAGTTGATTCCCCAACGCGCCTACTCTGCTGGTAAGTGCGCTGAATAAAACCCCTGTATCCGTAAATCCCTGAAAGACTGTGCAGTCGTCATTTTCTACCGGTTCCATCCGGTCGCCTTCTATCCGCTCCTTCACGCAGATCTTTCCATTTCCCTCCAGCTTCTGAAACTCTCCGGCTCCTTCCCCCAAAAGGTAAAAAAATGTATCGAATATATGGCTCCCGAAATCTCCCAGAGAACCGCTCCCGGACAGTTTTTTCTTCATCCTCCACTCTCTCGGAACCGCCTCGCTGGCCAGTCTGCCGCCTCCCATTGTGTGGCGGTACACATAGATCCTTCCCAGTTCTCCTCCTGCGATCATCTCGTGGATCTTCTGAAGAGCCGGGATGTTTCTGTAATTAAAATTCACCATGTGGATCCTGGAGGACGCCTTTGCGGCATCCTCCAGTCCCTCCAGGCCATCCTCTGAGACCCCCACAGGTTTTTCACAGAATACGTGTTTTCCTGCCCTCAGCAGTCTTTCCACGTAGTCCACATGGGTGAAATTGGGAGTACAGATACTGGCGCCGTCGATCTGATCCAAAAATTCGTCAAAGTCCCGGCAGATGCAGATTCCCGTTCCTTCCTTCTGAGCCAGCCATCGCTCTGCCATTTCAAGGTTCTGATCGTATACTGCCGTCACCTGGGCAGCCTCCGCCATTCTGTATCCATCTAAGTGAGCCGCTGCGATCCCGGTGCTTCCCCCGGTGCCAATGATACCAATCCTGACTGCACACATATCCGTTCCTCCCATTCCATCTTTACTGTAGTTCTGCATAGTCTTCTTCTGTATACGCTTCCATCGGATCCCAGTTGGGGAACTCAAATACGCCAAAGTCCAGCCCTACCGCTTCGCTGGCTCTCTGCCACTCGGCTGTCGTCGCATCAGCCAGCTCTGTCAGAATGCCCTGAATCTGGTCCTCCGTAATGCTGCCTGCGATCACGCCCTGAGCGATGGAGCCAAGACTGGGATCTACGGACTTAACCTCCGCATAAAAATCATTGACTTTGCTGTCCCTGTGCGTTGCAATCGGAGTCGACAGAGTCTGCTCCTGCGCGATATTATAATAATCCTGGCTGGGTCCTTCGGTCATATACTTCTCATTAATACCCTTGATCACGCTGTAGCGCTCTCCGCCTGCAACAGTCGCCCCCTGGAAATCTTCCCCGTACATTTCTACCAAGTATTCAGCCGCCAGCTCCGGGTGTTCCGTCTGGGAGCTGATGCCCATCCAGGCGATAGTCTCGCTGACCGGCAGATAACCCTTCTGTCCGTCATCCGGAATGATCAGAGGCATAACGCCATAGTTAAAGTCCGGATTCTCCTGGCTCCAGGTAGCGATGCACCAGGAACCCTGGCACAGGAATGCCGCCTCTCCCTGGGCGAAGATGGAGCGGGCCTCCGGAGCCGTCAGGTTTACTGTGTCCGGATGGATGCTGCCGTCCTGATATAACTGAGACAGCAGGGTATATGCCCCGATCATTGCCTCTGAATCATAAGGCGCCCTTCCCCCTGACGTCAGGGCCATGTTATTATCGCTGAGCTGACCGCCCGCCAGATTCGCCAGTCCTCTCACCAGGCTCTCCAGTCTGGCCACCTGCTTTCCGCCGTCGATCAGCCCATAATACTCTCCCGCTCCCTGTTCCGTCACAATCCGGCAGGCCTCCCGGAACTCCGAATACGTAGTTGGCACCTCCAGGCCGCATTCCTCCAGGATGTCTTTATTGTAGAACATCAGGACGCTGGTAGGCGCCGCTTTCTCCGGCAGGGTATAGTAAACGCCGTCGATATAGTGGTTGCCTTCCACCAGGGTTCCCTCCTCAAACTGGTCGAAGAAGCCCTCTGGCATCAGGTCGTTCAGAGGCAGGAACCACCCCTCCTGCACGCAGGTAGGCAGCCGCATGGTGCTGACAGGTACAGGGAACAGATCCGGGGCATCATCGGACATAATGGATGTCATAATTGTATTCTGAAACTGATCCTGGGTCAGGCACGTATATTCAATGGTTACACCGGGATGCTCCTCCATAAATTTCTGATGGAATTCGTCTCTCCAGGCTTTTGAACTGTCGCTCCAGTCCACGACCTGCAGCACAATCTCCTCGTCTCCGCTGGCGGATGTCTGCTGTTCGCTGCTCTCCGCCTGCTGGGCAGTTGTTGCTGCCGCCGTCGTCTCTTCCCCGTCAGTCCCCACACTTGGCATGGCGCATCCAGTCAGCGCTGCTACAGACGCCAGCAAAACGGCCGCTCTCTTCATGTTGTCTTTTTTCATAAATTCCCTTCTCCTTCCTTTTGTCACTTGGTCCAGTCAAAAATAACCCCCAGATACTCTTCGTCTCCCGCTGCAATCCTTGCATAAACTTCCGCCGCGTCTTCCGGTCTGACCTTCTGGGTCAGAAGAGGCTTTACAGGAAAACTCCCGTCTCTCAGTTTTTCAATGAGAATCCTGGAAGTGCGCTCTGTGGAATGTTTGATGAATTTATTGCCGCCCATCAGAGGATATCTCATCTCGTGAGCCCCCTTCACCTCCACGTTAAAGCGGAACTGGTGGATGTGCTGCAGCAGTTCTGTAATATTTGCCTCGTAAGGCTTTCTGGGAGACCCCAGTAAGATCAGTTCCCCTCCCCAGGCAATATTGCCTATATTCTCACAGATCACTTTGGAGCTTCCCGTGGCGTCGATCAGCGTCGTCACCATTCTCTTTTCTGTCAGCTGCTCTATCACCTCCTTGACATTGACAGTATTGGGATTTAACGCCTCATCTGCCCCGCACTGCTTTGCGATGGCAAGGCGCTTTTCAGACGGATCCACCGCGATGACTCTGGCTCCCTGCATTTTTGCCTCCATCATGGCTGTCAGTCCGATCAGCCCCTGGCCGATCACCGCCACATCGTCGCCAAATTCAATATTGGAAGCCCTGACCGCAGAGGATGAAATCGCAGCCATACGAACAAATGGTACATACTCCAGCGGTGTTCCGTCAGGAATTTTAATAATCATGTCATCCTCCGAAACCACCTCATATTCACAGTGTTTCCCTTTGTAATATACAATATCGCCGGGCTGGAAGCGCTTCGCCTGCTCCCCGGCAGCCACTACTTCTCCAACTCCGCTGTACCCCGGAACGCCGGGCAGCTTAAACCACAGTTCTTTCCCGGAACGGCACGCCGTCTCTGTCCCTGCGCTGATCAGAGAATAATGTTTTTTGATCAGCAGCTCATTGGGCTTTAATGCAGTTTCATCCAGCTCGGCAGTCTGAAGCTCCACCGTCTCCGGCGCCGTAATTACTACTTTTCTGTAAGAAATCATTTTGTCCTCCTTTTGTGTTTTTTACAGTTATACTTGTTAACAATTTATCTATTTTGTATATTATTAAATAAATTATTTAATTAAATTGCTAAAAAATAATTTAGATGGTCAGCCCGCTGTTCACGGGCTGCCTAAAAACAACTTTTTGACGGCTACAGCGCAGGCCCCCCTGGCGCCATGGTACGGATCGGCCGGGATAAACGTCAAGTGAATGTCCTCCTTCTGAAATGGGAAAATATGTTCCTCCACAGCATCCGTCAGCCTCCTTCTGGCCAGTTCGCTGTTCGTCAGCGCTGCTTCTATCAAAATAAGCTCCGGGCTTAAAAAATTAATAATATTGGCAATGGAGATTCCCATATATCTGGCCGCCTCCCCTACCGTTCGGCAAACCTCAGGGTCCCCGCACTCCACAGCTTTCAGAATATCGCTGATACCCGGGACATCTCTGTCTTCTGCCAGTTGCTTTAAAATTGGTGCTCTTCCCTGACGGATCAGATCAGTGCACTGTCTCTCAATACTCATCTCGCCCACCAAGGTCTGAAGGCAGCCCCGCTTGCCGCAAACACACAGAGGCCCATCCTCCTTCATCATCATATGCCCTAATTCTCCAGCCCCATAATTGCCGCATTTCATAGGTTCTCCGTGAGTCATCATAATGCAGGACACGCCGTGGCGAGCGAAATAATAGGCGTATATCTCCGGCAATCTCATCCTGTCAAACAACTGCACGGCGATGGCTCTGGCCCTTCCCTGGCTTTCCAGAACGACCGGAAAACCTGTACCTCTGGACAATTCCTCCCCCATGTGCTTGTTCTTCCAGCCTGTAACTGATCCAAACCGTATAATCTGATTATCGCTGTCGATCAGGCCCGCGATGACAACTCCGATACCCAGGACTTTTTCATCAGGAATCCTCTGCTCCTTCAGCATTCTTTTCACGGTAGTGATGGCCTGACTGAGATTTTTGTCGTAATCGTCATGGTAGCTTTCCAGTGTCTCCCGATATATGATTTCTCCCAAAAGATTGCAGATGCAATAATAATTGGTGGAAGAAATTAATTCCATCCCTACGACATACATAGCATTCGGCACAAAGTCCACAAAGGCCGCTTTTCTCCCCAGAGTGATCGTAAACTCTTCTTTATCATTCTCTACTTCTTGGATAATCCCTTTTTCAATCAATCCTGCAATCACGGTTGTAATAGTCGGCAGCGTCAACCCCAGCCGTTCTGCTATCTCCGAACGGGTCAGTGGCCCATATGTATAGATTGTCTCCAAAATAGAAGATCTATTTAACCTCTTTACCTTTGGCAGGTTAGAACCCTTTGCATTTACCATTCTTCCCTCTGCTTCGGCAGGACAATATGAAATGTTCCTGGCCAATTCATCTTTTATTTATAATTAATTTAATTAAATAATATACGATATGTGTATCTTTGTCAATACATAGTTTATTTTTTAACGTAGTTTTTGTATAAAATTATCGTTTTTAATTATTTATTTTATTTAATTTATATTTGTTTATTTTCTCCTGTAGCATCATCATAGTTACCTAGTTGATCATCTCTATATTTAAAAATCCCTTTGGCATCAGGAGCTTCACTATCCTGATCTTCCAAAGGGATCTTCTATTATAGGCAGATCTCACTCTGTGTCCGTGCAGATGTATACAGACCCAGGACTACTTCCAGAGTCCTTCTGGCATCTTCCGGAGACCATGGGACCGTCCTTTTCTCCCGCAATGCTTCATAAAAATCTGCAATCTACTTTTCATGAAAGGTTCCCCAGTAGTTTTCTCCGACATCTTCAGTACTACCAGTTGACGGCAGAATCACTTCTTCTTTTCCGTCTCTCCATCTGATTTCCATCTTGTCAAACGTCAGGAGAGCTGTCCCGTTTTCACAGTCAATCTCCACCCGAATCATACTGTTGGAGGTATAGTAATTGCATGCAAAGAACGAATAAACCGCTCCGTTTTCCAAAGTTATAGCAGCATCGGCTTCATCCTCCACCTCAATGGTCTTTAATACTCTCCGGGCTGTGTGGCCCTGCACCCGAACCGCCTTCAGTCCTGTCATATACAGCACCAAATCGATGGAATGGATAGCCTGATCGATCACCACGCCTCCGCCTTCCGTGGCATATCTCCCCTTCCAGTCACACTCATAATAGCTGGGTGGCCGATGCCAGTTGAGAGTCGAAAACGCTCCTTTCACCTTCCCCAGCGCTCCGCTCTGAATCAGCTTACGGACCCGCTGAACACCATCGATATAGCGATTCTGAAAAATAATACCGAGCTGTGTTCCGCCCCTCTTGGCAGCTTCGATCATTCTGTCAGCAGCCTCCAGAGAAATATCCATCGGCTTTTCACAGAGAACAGGAATTCCCATCTCCAGTGCTACTGTTGCGTATTCACAATGAAGGTGATGGGGCAACAAAATGTGAAGAACATCTGGGCGACATTCCTGTAAAAGAGTTCGTAATTCCTGAATCTCTATTTTGTCAGAAGAAATGCAGCCGGGGAATTGTCCGGCAAAAACTTCCGCTCGGTCCAGATGCTTATCCACAGCCAAAACAATCTGACACTGATCTTTTAACTTCTCAAACGCGCTGGCATAGACTTCCGCGATCCTGCCGCAGCCGATTACGGCGATCCGCAATTTATTCATATTTGTCCTTCCTCTGTTCCTACAAAAATTGTTCCAGATGGCGGCGTCCACGAAGCATTCCTGCTTTTACCTTATCCAAATTTCCTTCCCATACAGAATCTTCATGTTCGATGCTGATCGTATCATCGTATCCAGTCTGATAGAGACAGTCAATCAGTTTATTCCAATCAATTTCGCCAAGTCCTGGTACCCTGTAGCGCCACCATCCTCTAAATTGATTTTTAATAGGTCTTGGTTTGTATAAAATTCCTCTTCTCTTTAAAATCTCCGTAAGGATTTCGGTGTCTTTGGCATGCACATGGGCAATCTTATCTCCAAATTCTAAAATAGCCTGATAGGGATCCATAAACTGCCAGATAAAGTGGGACGGGTCAAAGGCCAGTTTCAGTCGTGGGCTGTCAACTTTGTCAAAGATTTTTTCCCACATAAATGGAGCAAAGCCGATATTGCCCATAAGAGGGCAGTTCTCGATACATAATGTAACATTATTTTTCTCCGCTTCTTCTACCATAACATTTAAAAATTCAACCGACTTATCCAGACTTTTTTCCGGCTCGAAACACACCTCATCAAAAGCTTCCCTGGACACCCCTGTCGAACATATTACCTTAGCGATTTTGTATTTTCCTGCCATGTCAATCCTTTTTAGTATATTTTCCCGGTGTGCACTTGCTGTTTCCGGATCGTCAATAAGGAAATTTCTGCAGTATATCAAAGCCGATATATCTATGATCTTCTCTTCTCTGATCTTGGCAATCGTCTCTTCTTTCAGCTCTACAGTAGGGCCTACTTCCATATCCTGAAAACCGCTCTGGCTTCCCCACTTAGCAATCTCCATTAAGTCCTTCATTCCATTATCAGCTAAAACATTTGTCAAAAATCCGATCCTCATCTTTTATCCTCCCATCTCCAGTTGCCTGTTCTTTCCATACTGTCGATCATTGCCTGTACCTTCCCAGCATAAGTCACTGTCCTGTGATTGACAGCCTTACCCTGAATGCAGTCGGCGAAATTCTGCAAAATTCCGGCATGCCCCTGTAAGCCTGAAACCGATAGTTTCTCTCTGCTTTGATATGAACCTTCTTTTTCTTTTTTCCATATCCACAGCTGATCATCCTCATCAAAATCTCCGTATACCATTCCCCCTTCTCCGGAAATTTCAATCGAATGTCTCCACATTCCAACCCGACTGGTATCACAGCTAAAGACTGCTCCATTTTCCATTTTTCCAATAAATACCCCATTGTCGTCGTTGGTTACCTTCTGCATGCTTCCATTTCTCAGGTCTCTCCGCTCAGGAATGCATGTATTCAATAATGCCTTCAATTCTGTTATAGGACCGCAGGAAGGTTCCAGCAGATAGTGGATGATGTCCAGCAGGTGACAGCCAAAATCACTGATTGCGCCTGGTCCTGAGGTTCTGCGATCCATTCTCCATTCCAACCCCACCTGTTTATTGGCAATGCGGTTCCCGCCGAGCTGGAGATGGAAACGGTAAATCTGTCCCATATCCCCCGCATCCAATATCTTTCTAATTTGCTGGTAAATGGGGAACTCCCTATAATTAAAGCAAACCATTACCACCTGCTCCGCATGCTTTTTTTCCTCATCCAACAATTCCTTCAGACTTTCTGCGTCTGTAGACACCGGCTTTTCAATTAAAACATGCTTTCCCGCCTGAAGTCCTCTGACTGCATATTCCACATGAAGGCTGTTGGGGAGGCATATTCCTATTGCATCTGAGTGTTCCAGCAATTCCTCCCAGCTTTTGCAGATTACCGTGTCTGTCAGACCACATTCTTCATAAGTTCTCTGTGCCTGCTTCTCATCAATATCGTAAATCGCAGACAGCTTTATATCTCTGCACTGGTTTAATCCTAAAATATGGTTTCTGGCAATCCCTACTGTAGTACCAGTTCCAATAATCCCATATCTGATAGGTTCCATAATCATCCTCCTTTATGACTTTACTGCTCCTGCCGTCAAGCCTCCCATGATCTTTTTCTGTGCTAACACAAAGACTAACATCATTGGAATAATCGATAGTGAAAATGCTGCAAATGCCAGCGTAAAATCAACAGAATATGTACCTTTAAAGTTGTACTGGAACAACGGAAGAGTCCAGTATTTATCGCTGACATTCAAAATAAGCAGCGGCATCATAAAATCGTTCCATATCCATAGAGTATCTTTAATTAGCAGAGTTGCCAGCATAGGCTTCATAATTGGGAATGCAATTTTCCAGATCGTTTGGATCCTGTTGCATCCATCTATTGCAGATGCTTCTTCCATATCTCTGGGAATTGTTTTTATGTAGCCTACCATCAAAAATATATCCTGACACAATGCGCCGCATGAATACAGCAAAATCAGACCAATAGGATTTAACATCCGGATTGAAGACATCAATTTTACTAACGGCAGCATTTTCACCTCAAACGGTACGAAAATTCCGGCTGTTATAAAATAGAATAAGAATTTGAAATATGGCTCTGTCTTCATGCGCCTTGCAATCGGGAAAGCAGTAAATGGAACGATTATCTGGATGAGCGCCACGCCAACTACCGTAATGAAAACCGAGTTAAATGCGTATCGGAAAAAGTTAGCTTTTGAAATCACCTCAGCAAAATTATTCAGGTACAAAGATTCCGGTAAAGAAAAAAAGTTTTCTGAGAGCTGCTGAGGGGTTTTCATAGCATTTGCAATCGTCAGATATAAGGGCAGAGCGATCAAAAGACAACCAAGAAATAAATATATATATTTTATTGTATTACCTGCATATTTTTTCATTATTCGCTCACCTCATTCTTCTGTGTCATTTTTACCTGGATCAGCGAAATCGCAGCGATAATTACCAGCAAAACAATCGATTCTGCCACTGCGTATCCGAAACGGCGCTCCTCAAAGGCACCTTTGTAAATCAGCGTTCCGATCGATTCTGTCGCACCTCCTGGGCCGCCCCCAGTCAAAGCCATTATGTAGTCAAAGACACCCAAACCGGCTTTCAGTTGGAGAATAAATACCATGCTGAATGTGGGCAGAATATATGGGACCGTAATGCTCTTAAACTTCTGCCAGAATGTTGCCCCATCAATGCTGGCTGCCTCATACAAATCCAGAGGGACATTTTTCAATCCAGAGTAAAAAAGAACCATAGGTATCGCAGAAGCCGTCCATACATTCGCAATAAGTATTCCAAACATCGCCAAATCTGGATTCGACAGAATATTAGTCTTTAACACTTCTATGTTCAAAAATTCCCCAAGTAACGGCACTGCCCTGTAATAGATTTCTTTAAATATCAGGCCGACAGTCATCAGGCTTAGAACTGCCGGGAAAAAGAACATGGACCGGAAAAAGTCTCCAAACTTAATCCGCGAATTCAATATCAGAGCAGTGGTTAATGAAATGACCACTACGCCAATGATCAGTAAAACTGTATATTTTACAGTAAACTTCAGGGAACCCAGAAATCTGCTGTCCGAAAATAGTTTTATGTAATTCTGGATTCCTACAAAATCATAGTTTTTACTTACTCCATTCCAGTTTGTCAGGCTATAATAGAATCCCATGCATACTGGAACCATAAACAGGAAGCTGTACAACAGAAACCCTGGTATCGTAATCAGGAAATCCGTTGCCCTTCCAGCCCCTTTATAGGCTTTCTTTTTCTTCTGCATCACAATCCTCCTTATGACATCAGGGTTTCCCCTCTGTTTCCTGCTGTTCTGTACTGTTATTGGTTGTAAATCATCTTTACTGAGTTATCCAGATCAAGCAAAAATTCATCAACATCTTTATTTACCAGCAATCTCTGGAATACATTGTTAATCTCGCTGACCATACCGGCTTTCCAATAAGCCCTGGAAATTCTAAACTGTTTCCCTTCGTTCATCAAATCTATCAGGGAAGCAAATTGAGGTGTCGCAGCTTTTACATCTTTGATCAGAGAGGGGGAACCCTCCATGTCTGCCAGTTTTTGTGCGTTTTCAGTTGTAGATAACCACTCCAAAAACAGTTTAGCTTCTTCTTTATGTTCAGAATCTATAGAAACTGCAATTCCCAGATCCATATTTGTTCCAACTCTGGTGTCCTCTGCCTTCTCTGCAGGAAGGGGAAATACGTTGACATTCATATCTGGGTTTGCTTTCAATACCAGAGGAAGCAGCCAGGTTCCCTGATACATCATAGCAGTTTCTCCGTTTGCAAAAGCATTAATAGCCTGCTCATATCCCACTCCAAGGCTATCCGGCTGTGAGTAATCTCGCATCTTTAAAAAGATCTCTCCTACTTTACGCATTCCCTCACTATCTACAGCAGAGGCTTTTCCATCTGCAATATCTTGGAACAATTCCCCTTTATCGTCAAAAATCAATCCTGTCAATCTGTCTGCCAGGGCACTTAACGTAGGTCTCCTGATCAGAGCAGGAAAGAGCCACAATCCCATTTTCTTTAAATGTTTCGCACACTTCAAAAAATTCGTCTAATGTAGTCGGAATCTCAATCCCATATTCTTCAAACATATCTACGTTATAGTAGATCCCGCTGGCATTTGATAGCACTGGAAGAAAATAATTTTTTCCGTCAATCTGATTATCCAGATATGTCTCCTCAGTGATATTTTCTTTCATAAACTGCTCTGCTGACAAATCTTCAAAAAATCCGTCGGTAGCATAAATAAGGAAATCATTGTCGTAAGGAAATGTTACCATATCCGGCATTTCATTGGCTACCGCCCTGGACTGCAAAACCGTTTTTGTATCTCCGGGGCAGTTTACTGTTACAGTTATATTGGGATAGTCTTTATGAAATTCTTCCGCCATAGTATTCATAATGTCCGTCACTTCTACCTTGTGAAGCAGCATTTCCAATTCCACTACTTCTCCCCCAGCAGCTTCAGTCTCTTCTGTCTGCCCTTCCTCTGCTACCTGGCTACTGGGATTTTCACTAGTTTGTGTTTCTGTACTCCCGCTACATCCGCTTAATGCTGCACAAACCATAGCCGTCCCTAAAATTACACTGAGTTGTTTTTTCATTCACCCATACCTCCTATAATTATAAAATAAAAAGCCACCTAAGATGTATCTCTTATGGTGGCTTTATTATACAAAATTTTCTCAAATCAAAATATCAAAAATGTTATCTATAGTATATCAAATTAGTTACTTTTTCCCTCCTTTCCATTTTGCCGGTGTTTCATTGTAATACTTTTTAAATGTCTGGATAAAATGAGATGTATTTGTATAACCGCACATATAAGATATTTGATGAATACTGTAATTTCCATCCTCCAGATATTCGGCAGCTTTTTCCATTCTGACTTTCGTCAGATACTTTGAAAACGACATTCCAGTATAATCACGGAACAGTTTTCCAAAATACTTGGGATTCATATAATAGCGTTCTCTTGCCAGTGCTTCCAGTGAAATAAAATCATAATAGTATTGATGGATATAGTCTACTACATCCCTCATTGTATCTGTGTTTTCTTTTGGAACGGAACCTACAATAGTGGAAAGCAATTCCTGAAAATAGTTTAATATTTCTTTCATTGAGCGGAAGCTATTGATTGACTGAATTAATACCGCTTCGCTTTCTTTTCGATAAGTAAATTGGTATTCACGAATAGAGTTAACTATTTTCTGGTATATATATTGTATCTGAGAGAAATGACACTTGTCATCAATGCTAGAGTTAAAAATTCTGTTTAATATGGCACATGCAAGTTCACACTCCTGCTTCACAAGTGCCTGACTGAACATTTGAAATTCACTTTCATTTAACGGAAGGATCCGTTCCTCAGAATATAAAAAAATTTTATTCCATCTGTCGATCAGGCGATTATTCAATGCATCTACTGCTTCGTGGTAAGCCTTTGCCGTCTCTCCCTGTTTCAGATACGGATTGCTTACGCCTATGTAAATATCACAAAGTTCCAAAAGAGGCTCTAGTTTTTCCTTTATTTTCTCTACTGTTACCTTTTCAGCACCGCATACTGCCACCAGCTCAGATAAACGCATAGGATTGATTGTATAACCCATATTTTCTCTGCATATCTGAAAAAGAAATCCCGTAATCTGCATACAAGTTCTATCGTCAAGATCTCTGTTAGCCCGGATCGCCATAACAATATACTCCTGAGATTTAAAGGGAAGCTCTAATGTTCCCTCTCCAAATACTATTTGGCATATATTTTCCGCTGGAACCGCCATGCGGCTTCCCTGTTCGGTGCGGCTCCTAAGCCATGATTCTTTTAAAATTTCTCGTAATTTATCTTCATTCGCCGGTTTCAATAAGTAATGGCGGATTCCCAGCTCCAGAGCTTTTTGGGCATATTCAAACTCTGCATAACCGCTTACCACAACGATCTCATATGTCAGATTGCTCTTTCCAAGGTACTCTGCCAGCTCTAATCCATTTTCTCCTGGCATATAGATATCCAAAAAAATAATATCAAAATGCAGCTTCTGCAAAATAATTTTTGCTGTAGGTACATTTTCTGCTTCGTATATTTCAACATCATAATCACTCATAATTCCCTGAATTCTTTTTGCCAGGGCTTTTCTTGCATAAATCTCATCATCAATAATTAAATATTTCATAATCCACATCCAGTTCGCTAATTGGCAGTATAATTACAACCTCTGTCCATTCTTTATATTCACTGTATAATTTTAACCCGTAAATATCCCCTGTTCTGCGCTTAAGACGATTATTTACATTAAAAATCCCTATCGTTTTTGCGTCTTCCGAATTTGGTTCTTCTAGTTTAGCATTTAATTCTTTTAATTTTTGCGGTTCTATGCCAAAACCGTTATCCCAAATCGAAAGAGCATACAATTCCTCATTTTTCTTCTTCAGCGCAATCTTGATACGCAGTTTTCCTTTTGCCCGATTATGGGCAAATACGTTTTCTACCAGCGGCTGAAGGGTAAACTTTTCTATCTTGCACTGCAAAAGATCCTGATCTAGTTCATACTCCACCACAAACTTTTTCGGAAACCTCAATTCCTGTATAGCGAGATATCTCTTAATAAGATTCAGCTCGTCTTCGACTGTAACAGAATAATTTCCTTGCATATTATAGCGAAACATTTCTGCCATATTGTCTGTAATAGACACGATCCTCTCTTCACCATCCAGAACTGCCAGGGAGCTGATCAGATTCAGCGTATTATAGAGGAAATGAGGATTTATCTGAAACTGAAGCATTTTTAATTCTGCTTCTTTTCTTTTTAATTCCTGAACATAATTTTCTTGTATCACCTGTTTCAGCGAATGCGACATCTTATTGAACCCCGCCACTACATCCCGCAAATCACTATGGTTCTCAAATCTTTGATCCAGCTCTACAAAGTTACCGCCCTCCATCGTTTCCATTGCCTTTTTCAAATGGTAAACCGTCTCATTCAGAAACTGAAAAGATCTGATTTGTATGAAAATCATAAAAATGCAGAGAGCTGTAATAAAAATAATCACCCAGACATTTCCTACGATGCACTCTCGCCAAAACATACTTTCTCTGTAATAAGTAACGAAAAACCATTTTGAGACACTGTCTTGTTCCATTGTCACTACATATGGCTTCCCGTCAACTTCCACAGTCAGCTCCGTTGCCTCCCCCTTCACAAGCTCTCCAATATGCTCCAAAGCTTTTTGCCTGATTTTGTCCGGAATATCGCCTTCAGGTTGCTGATATATCATCTGGCTTTCGCTGAAGACAAACATTCCAAGCTCGTCTTCTGCTGAAAATCGCGTTCTTTCCATGACATTAACAAGTTCTGAAAAGTCCAGCAAGTAAACCATATATCCAACTTTTTCCATAGTATTCATACTGAATATCTGGCGTGTTAAAAGAACTCTCTGCCTTTGTTCTAAAATAGATTGATTGTCATAGACCTCTGAAATCTGATAAGGGGCACCTTCTGGATAACGTTCTATTTCCTCTTGAATCATTTTCCTGTCCACATCTGAAAGGCTGGTCTTAGAAAGAAACCCTCCCCTGTTTCCTGCAAAACAAATATCAGAAATCATATGGTTTCCGCCTACGATATACGATATCATCTTTAGGATATACTGGCTATTGCCTGCATACTCTGGGTCATTATATGAATCTAATCCCCGCAATGCCGCGTTCAGTTCCGGATCCGTATAATGCATGGAATATGTATTCATTGCCAATTCAATATTTAAAGAAATTTCCTGCATAATACTAATTCGATCAGCAGTTAGTTCGCTTGTCTCTTTTGCTTCTATTCTCCCAGTTTCCGCATAAAGATATAACGCAATTGTCAATATAGACATCGCCGCCGTAAAAATAATATAAAACAGATTAAGAGGCGGAATCCTCTGCTTTTTTATGTATTCTCCGATTTTCATATCCCTATTTTGCCCCCATACAATATTTTATTTAATTAAATAATTTATTAGGTGATTTGTCAATACCATTTTCCATACATAGAAAAAACAGGATGATTTTCTTACTTTCATCCTGTTTTCAGCAACTATACTTGTAACACCATCTTTTGTCTTACGATAATCTCTCTCGAAAATCCTCATACCCAAATTCCTTTACCGTCCTGACATCCCCGTCTTTTCCCCGCCAGGCGATAGCAGGCAGGGCCATCCCGTTAAAGGTATTGGTCTTTACCATGGTGTAGAGGGCCATATCCTCAAATACTACGATGCTTCCCTCCCTCAGCTCTTCATCGAAAGAATAATCTCCGATCACATCTCCGGCCAGGCAGGTGGGGCCGGCCAGGCGGTAGGTGTACGCCTTTTCTCCCGGTTCCCCGCTTCCTGCCAGAGGCGGGCGGTAGGGCATTTCCAGAACATCCGGCATGTGGCAGGCCGCCGAGGCGTCCAAAATGGCGATCTTCATCTGGTTGTCCACGACCTCCAGAACCTGTGAGACCAGAAACCCGGCGTTGAGCACCACCGCCTCCCCCGGCTCCAGATATACTTCCACCCCGTAGGTCTCCTTCAGATGGCGAATAATCCTGATAAGTCTCTCCACATCGTAATCCGGGCGGGTGATGTGGTGGCCTCCGCCCAGGTTCAGCCATCTCATACCTGAGAGATATTTCCCGAATTTTTCCTCAAAAGCCTGTACCGTCACCTCCAGGGCGTCGGAATTTTGCTCGCACAGAGTATGGAAATGGAGGCCGTCCAGAAGGGGCAGCAGGCTCTCATCAAAGTTTTCCACCGTGGTTCCCAGGCGGGATCCCGGGGCGCAGGGATCGTAGATGGCGTGGCCTTCCTGGGTGGAACATTCCGGGTTGACCCGCAGCCCCACAGATTTTCCGGCAGCCCTGGCTCTCTCTGCGTATTTTCTCACCTGGGCCGGGGAATTAAAGACCACATCGTCCACGTACTGCAAAAGCTGGTCAAATTCTTCCGGACGGTAGGCGGGGGAGAACACGTGGGTCTCCCCGCCAAACTCCTCGTGACCCAGCCTGGCCTCGTAGAGGCCGCTGGCCGTGGTTCCGGCCAGGTATTTTCTCAGGAGCGGATAGCAGGAAAACATGGAAAAGGCCTTCTGAGCCAGCAAAATCTTACAGCCGGCCTCCTCCGCCACCCGCTTTAACAGCTCCAGATTTTTGGTCAGCCGCTCCTCGTCCACCAGAAAATACGGTGTGGAGGGTGCTCCTGCTGCTCCCATCAGTCTACCAGAACCGGATCCCGGTCCTCTCTCCAGGGAAGTCCCCATTTGTTCAGCGCATCCATAAAGGGATCGGGATCGAATTCTTCCATGTTGTAGACGCCCGGCTTATTCCACTGGCCGGTCATCACCATCATGGCCCCGATCATCGCGGGAACGCCTGTGGTGTAGGCTACCGCCTGAGAGCCCACTTCTTTGTAGCACTCCTCATGGTCGCAGATATTGTACAGGTAGTAATTCTTCTCTTTTCCGTCCTTCTTGCCCCGGAAAATGCAGCCGATGTTGGTCTTTCCCTTTGTCCTTGGGCCAAGAGTAGAGGGATCCGGAAGGACTGCCTTTAAAAACTGCAGAGGAATGATTTCCTTTCCTTCATACATAATCGGCTCAATGGAGGTCATGCCCACGTTCTCCAGGCATTTTAAGTGGGTCAGATAGCTCTGGCCAAAAGTCATGAAGAAGCGGATTCTCTTGATGCCCGGGATGTTCAGCGCCAGGCTCTCAATCTCTTCGTGGTGGAGAAGATACATATCCTTCTCACCCACCTCTTTAAAATTGTAAACTCTCTTGATCTCCATAGGTTCGGTCTCTACCCAATGGCCGTCCTCCCAGTAGGAGCCCTTTGCGGAAACCTCCCGGATATTGATCTCCGGGTTAAAGTTGGTTGCAAAGGGGTAGCCGTGGTCGCCGCCGTTGCAGTCCAGGATATCAATGTAATTGATCTCATCAAACTCATGCTTTAATGCGTAAGCGGAGAAAACGCTGGTAACACCCGGGTCAAAGCCGCTTCCCAGCAGGGCTGTGATTCCCGCCTTTTCAAAGCGCTCTCTGTAGGCCCACTGCCAGCTATACTCAAATTTTGCCGTGTCCTCCGGCTCGTAGTTGGCGGTATCCACGTAGTTGGTCTTGGTAGCAAGGCAGGCGTCCATAATCGTCAGATCCTGATACGGCAGAGCCAGGTTCAGCACAACATCCGGCTTTTCCTTCTCAATCAGAGCGATCAGTTGATCCACCTGATTGGCGTCCACCTGAGCTGTGGTAATCTTTGTCTTGGTTGTCGGCTCCAGCTTTTCTTTCAATGCGTCACATTTGGATTTGGTGCGGCTGGCAATGCAGACCTCCGTAAATACATCGCTGTTCTGGCAGCACTTGTGGATAGCGACAGAGGCAACGCCTCCGCATCCGATCACTAATACTTTTCCCATTTTCATTTTCCTCCTGTCGGCAAAATTCTATCTTCTATCTGTCAAAACTCAACTGTTACCATTTTTATTCCGGAAAGGCAAGCAGCATTTCCCGCACAATCTTGCAGGCAGCCGCCGTCGAGATCCCGCTCATATCGTAGTGAGGACTCAGCTCGTTGACGTCGCAGCCCACGATCCACGCCTTGCGGCACACCAGGGTTGCGGCCTGGCGCAGGGCGTCAAAGCTGACACCGCCCGGCTCCGGCGTCCCGGTTCCCGGGAAAACAGAGGGATCCATAACATCCAGATCCAGGGTAAAATAGACCGGCTTTCCCTTCAGCATATCCAGAGTCTCCTCCAGACCGGAAAAATCAAATTTTCTGGTGGTCACATGGTCCTGCCCCCACAAAAATTCTGACCGGTCCCCAGAGCGGATGCCAAATTGGAAAATCTTTCCGTCTCCTACCAGCTCCCAGCACCGGCGCAGGACGCAGGCGTGGGACAGTTCAGCATCCAGGTATTCCTGACGCAGATCCGCGTGAGCGTCAAAGTGAATAATCGACACCTCCGGGAAATGGCGGTGGACAGCCCGGAAGGCTCCCAGCGTCACCAGATGCTCCCCGCCCAGCAGAAACGGGCGCTTCTCTCCGGAGAGAATAATCTCCGCCCTCTCCTCAATCTGGTCCAGAGCTTTTTTCGCATCCCCCAGACACAGCTCCAGGTCGCCGCTGTCCAGTATCTTTTTATCTTCCAGATCCCTGTCCTGGTAGGGACTGTAGCACTCCAGCCCATAGGACTCCCGGCGGATGGCGCCGCAGCCAAAACGGGTCCCCGGGCGGAAGGATGTGGTGGAATCGAAGGGCGCTCCGAACAAAACGGTATCTGCCTCCTCCCAGGAAGCGTCACACCCCATAAATACCTCAATATTCTTGTTCAACATCTTTTAACAGCTCCTCTACGTATGCGGGGATATAGAAAGCCCCTTTGTGCAGCGTGGTGGTATAGTAGTTGCAGTCCAGTCCCCGCATATTCCACCTCACCTCATCCAGATCCCTCAGTGGGTGATACTTTTTGGAGGCAAAGCCAAACAGCCAATGCCCCGATGGGTAGGTAGGAATATGGGCCTGATACACCTTACTGATAGGGAAGGATTCTACGATCCTTTTGTGCGCTCTCTGGCAGGCGATGGCGTCCTCGCTGTAGAAGGGGCTTTCATGCTGATTGACCATGATGCCGTCCTCCCTTAACGCCTTGTAGCAATTCCCGTAAAACTCTCTGGTGAACAGCCCTTCCCCGGGGCCGAAAGGATCCGTGGAATCCACAATGATCAGATCGTAGCAGTCCTCGCAGGAGCGGATAAACCGCAGGCCGTCCTCATAGTGGATGGACAATCTGGGGTCGTCCAGGCGGCAGGCCGTCTTTGGCAGGTACTTTTTGCAGACCTCCACCACCAGCGGGTCGATCTCCACCATGTCGATATGCTCCACGTCCGGATACCGGGTCAGCTCCCGGATCACGCCTCCGTCCCCGGCGCCGATCACCAGCACATCTTTCACCCTGGGATGGACTGCCATAGGCACATGGGTGATCATTTCATGGTATATAAACTCATCTTTTTCCGTCAGCATCATATACCCGTCCAGGGCCAGAAACCGTCCGAATTCCGGTGAATCAAAGACATCAATCCGCTGAAATTCGCTCTGGCCGCAAAAAAGCTGGCGGTCAATGCGAATCGAAAATTTCACATGGGGCGTCTGGAATTCCGAAAACCAGTAATCCATTCTTTTTCCTCCTTATATGCTGTCCTTTAACACATTCAGCCGCAGAATCTCCGAATCCTCAGGGCCGGTCATCGAGCATCCTTTTTTCTTGGCATACTCAATGTAATCCAGGATTTCCTTCGTAATCCTCTCGCCTGGAGCCAGGATCGGGATCCCCGGCGGATAACACATGACAAATTCGCTGCAGACTCTCCCCGCCGTCTCACGGATCGGCAGAGACTCTTTTTCCGAATAAAAGGCGTCCTGGGGGGATACCGCCACCTCAGGATCGATATACTCCTGCTTCATCAGGCCTGATTTGTCCCTTCCGAACCGGCGGCGCACTTCCGACAGCGCCGATACCAGGCGCTCGATCTCCCGTGGCCGGTCCCCGATGGAAAGGTAAGCCAGAATATTTCCCAGATCCCCAAATTCAATCTGGATATCGTACTCATCTCTCAAAAGATCATAGACTTCGATTCCGGCCAGCCCTACATCCAGGGTGTTGACCGAAAGTTTGGTCACATCAAAATCGTATATGCTGTCGCCATTGATCAGCTCCCGGGAATAGGCGTAATAGCCGCCGATGGCGTTAATCTCTTTTCTGGCGTAATTGGCCAGTTCTACCACTCTGGCAAAGGCCTCTTTTCCCCTCAGGGCCAGATTTCTTCTGGAAATATCCAGGCTGGAAAGCAGCAGGTAGGAACCGCTGGTGGTCTGGGTCAGGTTGATGATCTGGCGCACATAGCCTGCCGAAACCGCCGGCCCTGTGAGAAGCAGAGAACTCTGAGTCAGGCTGCCGCCGGATTTGTGCATGGAGACCGCAGCCATATCCGCCCCGGCCGCCATAGCAGATACCGGAAGACCTTCCCCAAAATAGAAATGGGTTCCGTGGGCCTCATCCGCCAGACACAGCATCCCTTTCTCGTGGGCCAGTTTGACGATGGACCTGATGTCTGAACAGATCCCGTAATACGTCGGATTGTTCACCAGGATCGCCTTGGCTCTGGGGTGCTCTTCAATCGCCTTCTTTACAGCCGCCACGCTCATTCCCAGAGGAATGCCCAGCCGGTCATCACATTCCGGATTGACATAGACCGGAATCGCCCCGCACAGAACCATAGCCCCCATGACACTGCGGTGAACATTTCTGGGAAGAATGATCTCATCCCCCCTCTTTGCCACGGACAGGATCATACTCTGAACAGCGGAGGTCGTGCCGCCCACCATCAGAAAGGCGTGAGCCGCGCCGAAAGCCTGGGCCGCCAGCTCCTCCGCCTCCCGGATTACAGAGACAGGATGACAGAGATTGTCCAGCGGCTTCATGGAATTGACATCCATGGAAACACAGGCTTCCCCCAAAAGCCGGGTCAGCTCTGGGTTACCCCTTCCCCTTTTGTGCCCCGGCACATCGAAGGGGACAACCCTCATTTTCTTGAACTCTTCCAGCGCCTCATAGATGGGCGCCCGCTCCTGAGACAACGGTTTCATGCCTCACATCTCCTTTTCATCAGTCTTGCCTTTAATAAATATTGCGCCCGCTGAAAATCTCGATCATCTCCCTGCGGAGATTGTTGGTGATCTCCAGCCGCAGCGTCGGCGGAAGTTCATAGGCATCGGTCTTAAACAGGTAATTCTGGAGATCAATGTCCTTTACCATCATCTTTGTGTGGAACATGTTAGCCCCGTACACATTGATGTCCACAGCATCATAGCGGCGCAGGATCTCCGGTGAAATATAGTCCTGGATCGACGCTACCTTGTGGTCCAGAAATACTTTTTTTCCATCTACATTTCTCGTAAAGCCTCTGACCCGGTAGTCGATGGCGATAATGTCGGAATCAAAGGAACCGATCAGATAGTCTAAAGTCGAGAGCGGCGTGATCTCTCCGCAGGTGGCCACATCGATGTCCACGCGAAAGGTGGCCAGACTGGTCTCCGGATGGTACTCCGGGTAGGTGTGTACGGTCACGTGGCTTTTGTCCAAGTGTGCCACAATGGTGTCCCCCGCCGGGATCATAGACCCCTCCGCGATCAGGATGGTCACAGACGCGCCCTGGGGTTCATAATCCTGCATGGCGATATTCAAAACTTTAGCGCCAATCATATCCGTCAGAGTCGTCAGGATATTTTTCAGTCTCTCCGAATTGTACTGAGCATCAATATAGGCAATGTAATCCCTCTGCTCCCTTGCTGTCTTTGCATAACAGACGTCGTAAATGTTAAAGCTCAGGGCTTTCGTCAGATTGTTAAAACCGTAAAGCTGTAATTTTTCTCCCATAAAGGCGTCCATCCTTTCTCCGCTATACTCTTTCTCTCCTTTTTTGAAAGCGATTGCTCCGCGCCTTCGGCGCTCTCGCAATCCCGGGAATATTCGGATTCCGGCCTTTCGGCCTCCT
>CAJFOF010000069.1 GCA_904395885.1 uncultured Lachnospiraceae bacterium | reverse complement strand
GCTGGCCCAGATGCCTTTAAAGATGTCGTAATCCTTAAAGGCAATCACCAGGCCAAACATAGGGAGGTATCTGAAAACCGCAAAATACAGCAGACCGGGAAGCATCATCAAATAGAAAAGCCTGTACATGTTTCTGTTCCGTCTGTGTTTCGCTGTTGCCATATGTCCCTCCTAATGGTTACTTCCATTCTTTATATGCTTGATTGACAGCCTCCAGCAATTCCGTTCCGCCGCTGCTGTACCATTCTTCTACAAACTTGTCAAATCCTTCCTCTACAGGCACCTCGCCGATAATCATCTCCGTAAATCGGGTTATGGTCAGATCCTGCAGATCCGGATAGATCGTGCTCAGCTCATCGATAAAGATTCCCTCTATGGGATTGGGCGTGGCCACACCAGGCTGGCTCAAAAATTCCATGGCGTCGAGAACCTCGTCAGAGGAATGGTAGAACAGGTTTTTCTGGGCAATGAAGAACTTTTCAAGATCCAGTTCCTGAACCTCCTCATTGGAGATCAGACGGACGACCTTGTCGCCTTCCCACTTGTAGTGTTCGCCCTCTTTTCCATAGATAACAAACATGTTTCCTTCATCTGACATCAGATAATCAATGACCCTCAGAGCCGCGTCCACGTTGGGGGAATCTTTATATACAAAGGTTCGCACCCACCCTCTCTGGCTTTCCATTCTCAGTCCCAACGGGTTTTCACAGCCTCCCTGAAGCGCCGGACCATAAATCCACTCGCCTCCCGGATTGCTCTGAATAAAAGGTTCATAGTAATTTCTCCAATTATTTTTATCAAAAATCTGCAGCTTCGTTACGCCTGCGCCAAAAACGCCGGATTTTACCTTAGACTGCCAGCGGTAGGCGTCATCCGTCACAAACTCTGGATCGATCAGGCCGTCTTCGTACATTCTGTTTAGGAAGGCCAGAGCGTCCTTTGCCCCGGGAAGCACGGCGCCGTCAATGATCTGGCCGTCCACTTCCATCCAGTAGTTGGGCAGGACTCCGAAGGCCCCGAAAATGTGGTCCATCCACTGGAACAGCAGCGGCGTGTACCCGCCGAATGCAAAGGTATCGTCAACCCCGTTGCCGTCCGGGTCTTCCTTGGCGCACTTTTCTGCAAATGCATAGTATTCGTCCAATGTGGTAGGGATTTCCATCCCGAACTTGTCCAGCCAGTCTTTCCGGTAACCCATAATATAGAGAGGATTCTGGCTCTCCACGCCGATGCTGTAGATATTTCCGTCTTTGTAGCGCATCAGATCCCAGGTCTCCTCGCTCCGCCCGTTCTTAATGTTGGGGTAGTTGTCCCAGTATTCATTATAGGGAAGCAGGATTCCTGACGAGAGCAGCTTTCCCTCCATCGTTTCCGTCTCACACTGGAAGATATCCGGGATCTCCCCTGATGCCAGCATGATGTTCAATTTATTGTCCATCTCCGCCGGAGCCGCCTGAATGATATTCAGCTTCGTGTTGGTAGCCTTCTCAATCTCTGTTTTTGCATAAGAACCATCTACAATATTCATATTGTCCAGAAATAATGTCAGCTCTACCGGTTCCCCCTCCGGAGCTTCCGAAGACGCCGCGGCTGTATCTCCTGCATCCGTCCCTTCCGACTGCTGTCCGGTAGTCTGTGTGCTTCCTGAACCTCCCGATCCGCATCCGGCCAGGACCGTTCCCGCCATCGCTACTGCAAGACCGCTGCACAATAATCTCTTTCCTAAATTCTTTTTCACGTTCCCCTCTCCTTTTTAAGTCTGAGTATCTTTACCTGTCTGTAATGATTTGAAGAACGGCCGTATCTTCGTTTTTCATATTAAAAAAATCTGCACAAAATTACAATAAATAAATCAAAATACCATATTAATTTTTTACTATTTTTCAGATTCATGTTAATTTTTTATAATAAAATTTATTTTTATCCCTTTATTATTATCATATTTGTCAGATATAATAAAATCGCCTCATCTGGCAGGAAAATTTCCTTTTTATCAGTCTTCTTTTCTCAGCTGAGCCATATGGGAGTCTATATCAGGAGGATATTATGACACGAGAAGAATTTCTTCGCTTTCCAGTGATGACAAAACAGGAGCTGTCAGAAGCCATCCAGACCGCCATCGGGCAGACGCGGGCCAGCCTGCAGCGATTCCCCGAAACGTTCAAGCACATTTTCAGCACCAACGGTTTCTATACAGAAGCCCCCAATGATCAGTGGACCAATGGCTTCTGGACAGGGCAACTGTGGCTTGCCTACGAGTTTACCGGAGATTCTATTTTTTCCCACGCCGCCATGCTCCACACCGATAGCTTCCGGCACCGCATTGAAAACCGGATCCAGACGGACACACACGATCTCGGCTTTCTCTACAGCCCGTCCTGTGTAGCCGCCTATAAGCTCACAGGGGATAGACGGGCACGGGAAACGGCAATTATGGCCGCTGACGCGCTCTTAGAGCGTTTTCACGAAAAAGGCCAGTTCATCCAGGCCTGGGGCAGACTGGACGAGCCCGGCAATTACCGTCTGATCATCGATTGCCTTTTAAACCTCCCCCTTCTCTATTGGGCCAGCGAAGAAACCGGTGATCCTGTCTATGCTCAGAAAGCGGCCGCCCACGTCAAGACGGCTCTAAACGTACTGATCCGGCCGGATTATTCCACCTACCACACCTTCTATTTTGACCCGGTCACCGGGAATCCTCTCCGTGGGGTCACCCACCAGGGGTATTCCGCCGATTCTGCCTGGTCCAGGGGACAGGCCTGGGGCGTGTACGGCATTGCCCTCAGCTACCGCTACACAAAAAATCCAGAGTACATTGAATTATTTGAAAAGGTGACCGGATATTTTCTCTCCCACCTTCCTCAGGATCTTATCCCGTACTGGGATTTCATCTTTTCTGACGGAAGCTATGAGCCGCGGGACTCCTCCGCCGCTGCTGTGGCGGCCTGCGGCATGATGGAGATGGCGAAGTTTCTCCCTCCGGAAAAGGCCTCCTGCTATCTTGAAAGCGCCGGCAGACTCATGAAAGCCCTCTATGATCTGTGCAGTGCAAAAGACCCGGAAACCTCTGACGGCCTTCTTCTTCACGGAGTGTACGGGAGAAAGACTCCTTACAACGACTGTATCGATCACGGAATCGACGAATGCAATCTCTGGGGCGATTACTTTTATATGGAGGGATTGCGGCGGCTTTACGGAGACTGGAATCCTTACTGGTAATCTTCCGGGTGTCCATACAACCTACGTTATAGAAATTTTGCAAAAATGTGGTAAACTACTAATTATAAATGGCATAGCTAAACTACTACTAATTTACCCACGTTTTATAGCATTGGAGGAATGAACGATGGATGCAATGTATGATCTGATTATCATAGGAGCCGGCCCGGCAGGATTGGCAGCCGGTATTTACGGAGGGCGCGCCCATTTAAAGACCCTGATTCTGGAAAAGACCACCGTAGGCGGCAGGGCCTACACGACCAGGGAGATCGTCAACTATCCCGGTATCCCCAGTACATCCGGTCCGGATCTGACTGAAAAGATGGCAGAACATGCCAGAGGCTTCGGGGTAGAGATCAAGAGAGAGCCTGTAAAATCCATGGAGGTAAGCGGTGATACCAAACTCATCAATACCAGACGCCATCAGTATGGCGCCAAAGCAGTGATCATCGCCACTGGAACCTCCGCCCGCATTCTCGGCATTCCCGGAGAAAGAGAGCTGACTGGCCAGGGCGTCGCCTACTGCGCTACCTGCGATGCAGAATTTTTCCAGGATCAGCACGTGGTCGTCGTCGGCAGCGGGGACCAGGCCATCGAGGAGGGGATGTACATCACCAAATTTGCCAGCCGCGTCACCGTCATTGTGCTTCACGATGAGGGAATTCTGGACTGCAACAAAGAGGCCGCTGAGAAAGCCTTCGCCAATCCCAAAATGGACTTTATCTGGAACAGTGTCCTTGCTGAAGTCTGCGGCGAAGAGCAGGTAACCGGGGTAAAAATCAAAAATATCAAGACCGACGAGATCACCGATTATTCCTGCGACGGCGTCTTCTTCTTTGTGGGAATGATTCCGGAAACCAAGTGGCTTCCAGAGTGCCTCGACAAAGATTCCAGAGGCTGGCTCCATGTTAATGACCGGATGGAAACCAACATTCCAGGCATCTACGCTGCCGGTGATGTGCGGGACAAATATCTCCGCCAGGTCTCCACTGCCATCTCCGACGGAGCCGTGGCCGCCACCGCTGCTGAGCGCTATATTGAAGACCTGGATTATTTCAGGGAACAGGTTCTGGAAGCCAAAGAACCCGTGGTTCTGGGGTTCTGGAGTCCGGAATATCCCGGGAGCATAGACGCCATCGGTAATCTCGCTGCGCCCTATCGGGTCATCGAGGTGGATGTAACCAGAAAAAAAGCCTGGGCCGATCGCTATCAGATCTCACTGAATGAAAAAACACCTGCCGCTGCTGTTTTGGTAAAGCAGGGGCAGGCGGTTGAACGTCTGCTGTAATTCATAGAAATGATCAGGGGCAGTCCCACCAATCTTAATGGGGCTGCCCCTGAAAAAAATTCTTTTTTATCTAATTAAGAGGTTCTCCCTAGGAAATCACCATTTCTTCATCTCCCGTCTGACCAACATCAGCGCCAAAATGCCTGCAGGCATATCTCTCGCTGGCCCACGCCACCTGTGCAATCCTGCTGTACGGCAGGTCCCCCGGCAGTGTACAGTCACTTCCCAGGATCAGCCGGTCCGTCCCGGCGCTGTCTATCACCTCTCCCACTGCCCGATTTAGTTCTTCTTCCGTTCCATTTATAAGCGGGCCCTGGTGATTGTCCAGGCCACCCAAAATCACTTTATCCGGAAACAGTCTGTGGCCCTCTGCCAGCGTGATTCCGCTCTCCCTCACGCCCCAATTGACAATGTCACAGGGATAATCCAGGAAACGCTTCAGTTCCACCTTAGGCTTGCACATATGCAGGATTACAAATTCAGCCCCTGCCTCATAGGCAGCCCGGATGATCATCTTGTCCAAGGGGGCTATATAGCAGGCATGTTCCTCCTGAGTAAATCCATCGCTCTCACCGCCCAGAGCGGCATAATAAATCCCCTCCGCACCGGCGGCTACAGCCGCCCGCACCAGCACGCAGAGGGTTTCTGCAATGCGTTGGTAGGCATCATTGACCGCTTGAGGATTGGTTCGCAGATGATACAACTGAGCATAGCGTCCCACTGAATCATACTTTGGGATTCCAAGAAGCGCATGGGATGCAGATGCAATCACCCCATGGATTGTCGCTGTCATAACACCGTCCGGACATCTGTCCACAACACGCTTAATAATCTCTGCCTGTTTTTGGATGAATTCTGCATCAGACCCATAACTTCGCACCTGCTCCCAATCTGCTGCTGTATTGATATTGCCTTCACAGGGATAAGTGTGTTCTGTCATGACCTTACAGATATCCGTCTGTGTCTTTTCAAAATAATCCAGGTGGGTTTCTACAGCCTTATCTCCAAAAAACGCGTCCGGAGGAAAATGCATCCAAAACCCGGTGGGAATCCGGTCTGGCCTGCGGCCCTCCAGAACAGAAAAGAAACGTTCTCGCTTATTCATGTCAATGCCTTCTTTCTCAATCTTCCTGTTTGTCTTCTCACTCTCTTGTCATAATCCGCAGGATCTCCAGATCCGTTTCTCTCATACCTATTTTAGCCAAACACACAACATTTTCTATCGTCTCATCGGCACAATCTCCAACGATCCCTTCCTGAAATTTTTTGCCTTTCAGCGCCAGTTCGGAGGAAAGGAGAGCCGCATCCACACAGGAAGCAATTTTAGCCGCACAGGATGGTTTCGCCCCGTCACACACAATGCCTGATACATTTGCCAGCATATTGTCAACGGTGCGGCTGACAGCTTCAAAATCACCTCCCTGCAGCCACGTCACCGCAGCGCCTGCCCCGCAGGCTGCACACACCGCTCCGCAGAAGGCCGACAGACGGCCAATGCCGGATTTAAGGCGGATCGCCAGCAGATTGGACAGAGCCAGTGCCCGGTATACTTTCTCATCCCCCGCGCCAAGCTCCTGAGCATACGCAAGCACCGGGAGTGATGCCGTCATCCCCTGATTTCCCGATCCGGAGTTAATCACAACAGGCATGCTGCATCCGGCCATTCTGGCGTCACTGCCTGCGGCCGCCCAAGCTCTGGCCCTCGCCCTGACACCGGCGCCGCAGCTTTTCAAAATCGTTTTGCCCACTCCGCAGCCATAGTCCCCCTTCAGCCCTTCAGTGGAGATCGCCCGATTGTATTCTGCCTGCCGCTTTAAAAGACTCCTCACCGGCTGAAGATCGCCATCGACGGCATATTCATAGATTATTCTCAAAGAAAGCCTTTCGTACTTTTCTTCTGTGTCCTCTTTGAATTTTCTCTGTTTTTTTATAACTTCTTTCCCATTGTGCTCTACCCGAACGATTTCCGTATGGCGCCCTGCAATTTCTACCAGCGCACGCTCATCTCCCGCTTCCATTTCCACAATAATATCCAGACCAGGCACATTTTCCAGCAAAGCTACCCTGCAGATCCCCTTTTTTCTCAGACTCTCCATCTGTTCCAGTTCGGTCTGAGTCACCCCGCTCAAAACTTCCAGCTCCTGTCTGCTCCTTCCCGCGACGGCTCCCAAAACGGCGCTGACCTCAATTCCCTTTCTGCCATCAGTGTTTGGTACCACTACCCCTTTTACATTTTTCACCACATTCCCTGAGCAGCGAACGGTCATGCGCTCCGGCAGACGCCCCAGCTCTTCCCGCGCTCTTGCCGCCGCCAGGGCTACTGCAATAGGTTCTGTGCATCCCATTGCGGGAATCAGCTCTCTCTTTAGAAGTTCATGGCAAAATTCCGTAACCATTTCATCCACCATTGTTTTCCCCTTTCTCTGCAGTGCCCTGGCCACTTTTACAGCGTGTTTTTATACACAGTGCCGCCTTTCATAATCATCTTCATGTTGGCTTTGTCTGTCAGGATATCCAAATCCTCAACCGGATTCCCCTCAATCAGGAGCAGATCTGCAAAAGATCCCTCTTCCAGTACCCCCACCTTGCCTTTCGGATACGGATTGCGGTAGGTACACAGTTTGAACAGATCATGGGCCCGGCCTGTAGCAGCCCTGAGTCCCTCAAAACTGCCAAATCTCTTTTTGTACGCTCCAAAATCTTTCAGATGATGTTCTTCGCAGAAATATTTATTGGTAGCCATATCCGTGCCAAATACCATATTCAAGCCATATTTAATAATCAGTTCGGTCTGCAGCTCCACCCCCTTTTTCACCAGAGCATATTTTTCCAGCATATCCGGCGTGTAATTGAAATCCATCATGGAATCTTCTGTAAATGCCGGGCAGGGACATACCCAAACCCCATTGGCCTGAATCATTCTGGCAGTCTCGTCGTTCATAAGCTGAGTATGTTCCAGGCTCATAACGCCGGCGCGAACGGCTCTCTGCATGGATTCATTCGTATAGAGATGGGCCATGACGTAAGTACCGTAATCTGCCGCAGCCTCTACAGCAGCCCGGATCTCCTCAAAGGTCATCTGCACCGTGTACAGATGGTCAAATTTCGAGGCAATTCCTCCGCCTAAAAACAGTTTAATCTGGGAAGCCCCCAAAAAAAGCTGGTCTCTGGTGGCTCTCCGTACTTCGTCAGGACTGTCAGCCAGAATCCACACGCCATTATTCATAACCGGGGACATATAGCCCTCCACTGTGCGCTGGCTAGCCGCACCCGGACGGTTGTCACAATGGCCGCAGGTCTGTCCAATACCGGAATGGCTTGGAAAAATCCTGGGACCGATCGTATAACCGTTGTCGATGCATGACTTTACGCCATAGATCATACCGCCTGCATCCCGAACCGTCGTAAATCCTCTCAGCAGACATTCCTCAGCGTTCTTCGCTGCCCTCACCGCAGTCTCATCTGCCCGCAGAGGTTCCATCTCGTCTCCGCCGCCTGTCAGGGCCAAATGGATGTGAGCATCGATCAGCCCCGGAATCGCCGTGTGCCCTTTCCCGTCAATCACACAATCGAACTGCTCCTCCGAAAAATCCCCTTGAAAAATCTCTGTAACCAGATCATCTTCGATGGCAATATTGGCACTGTATCGCAATTCCCTGTGATTTCCATCGAATACATTGCAATTTTTAATCAGTTGTTTCATGGCGTACCTTCTTTCTGTTTGTTACTGCTGCATAGGTGGCAGGAAACCCAATGCCCCGGCTCCGTTTCCTTCAAGGATGGCGCTTCTTCTGTGCACTGTGCCTCGGCGTACGGACACCTTGTGTGGAAATGGCATCCGGCTGGCGGATTCATAGGACTGGGGACGTCCCCCGTCAAGACGATCCTCTTTCGCTTTACTTCCGTATCCGGAATAGGGATGGCCGACATCAGCGCCTGTGTATATGGGTGCTGCGGATTCGAAAATATCTGTTTTCTGGATGCCCGTTCTACAATACGGCCAAGATACATCACTGCCACCTGGTCGCTGATGTGTTTGACTACACTCAGATCATGAGAAATAAATAAGTATGTCAAACCTCTCTCCTTCTGGATGTCCTGCATCAAATTCAGCACCTGGCTGCGGATCGATACATCCAGGGCAGAGACCGGTTCATCGCACACAATAAACGATGGCTCCAGTATCAAAGCCCGTGCGATGATCATCCGCTGGCGCTGTCCCCCGGAAAATTCATGGGGATACCGGTGCATCTGATGACGGCTCAACCCCACATATTCAATGAGATCCATGACCTTTTTCTCCCGCTCTTCTTTCGTACCGATTCCAAAAGCATCCAGAGGGGAACGCACTGTCTCGAACACGGTCATGCGGGGATTCAGAGAAGAGTAGGGATCCTGAAATACGATCTGCATCTGCTTACGCATCTCCCGCATCTGAGCCTGGGAAAGCTGCAGGATATCCTGCCCCTCAAAGGTAATGCGGCCCTCAGTAGGCTCTATCAGTCGCAGTACACTTTTTCCCAGAGTAGACTTTCTGCAGCCAGATTCCCCCACAAGCCCAAGGGTCTCTCCTCTCCGGATCGTAAGGTCGATCCCGTCCACCGCTCTGACATAGCGTTTCTTTCTCCCGAACAGGTCGCTGCCGGCCGGATAATATTTTTTCAGGCCCTCCACCTGAAGCAGAACTTCGGCATTCATACTGCCCCCTCCTTCTCGTACAAAAAGCACTTGACCAGATGGCCTTCCACAGAGTAAGTTTCAGGCGCTTCTGCGCGGCACCTCTCTGAAGCATAAGGACATCTTGTGCAGAAGCAGCAGCCCTTGGGCATATTGTGAAGATTGGGGACATTTCCCTTGATAGTGTAGAGCCGCTCCACGTCCTGGTCCATACGCGGAATCGAAGCCAGAAGTCCCTGCGTATAAGGATGGAGAGGCTTCTGAAACAGGCTTTTTGCATTGGCATATTCCATAACATGGCCGGCATACATCACCAGGACCGCATCTGACATTTCTGCCACCACGCCCATATCGTGTGTAATCAGCAGAATCGCTGTATTCATTTGTTGTTTCAGTTGTACCATCAGTTCCAGAATCTGCGCCTGTATGGTAACATCCAGGGCAGTTGTCGGTTCATCCGCAATCAGAACTGCCGGGCTGCATGACAGCGCCATGGCGATCATGACGCGCTGCTTCATCCCGCCGGAAAGCTGGTGCGGATAGTCCCTGGCCCTGGCCTCCGGAGCCGGAATACCAACCTTTGCCAGCATTTCCACAGAGCGCTCCCAGGCTTGAGCACGGCTCATCTTTTCATGTGCCCTGAACGCTTCCGACATCTGCCGTCCTACCGTCATTACCGGATTCAGGCTGGTCATCGGATCCTGGAAAATCATAGCGATCTCCTTTCCACGGACAGCGCACATCTGACGGGGCGTCTTTTTTAACAGCTCCTCCCCTCTCAGTCGGATCGATGAGTCTGGCTCAATGCGGGCGGCTGCTGTCGGCATTAGCTGCAGGATGGACAAGGCCGTTACACTTTTTCCGCAGCCGGATTCTCCTACGACCCCTAACGTCTTTCCGGCCTCCAACGAAAAGCTGACACCATCCACTGCCGGGACAATGCCGTCCTTTCCGTGGAAGTAGGTTCTCAAATTTGATACTTCCAATATGGGCGTCATAGTGATCCCTTCCTTTCTCTGGCTTGACCGAAACCCGCTGGTGCCGGCCCCGCGTTTTGCCTTTATTCCTCTACCTTCCAGTTCCAGACAGCGAAATTGGTCTGGCAGAAATCTCTGGTGTCCAGATTGCTCAGCCGCTTGCTGTACGCTTCAATCATGTTGGGGCTGTACAGAGTCACATAAGGCGTATGTTCTTTGAACAATTCCTGAAATTCTTGATAAATCGGATAACGCTCTTCATAGCTGGTATATTCCAGGGCTTCCTGAAACAGATCATAATACTCTGAAGTCTGCAGATTAGAAAAGCACGTGGTAGTTCCAGGGGCAAACTGTGTAGAGACCTCGTGGGGTTCTACGGTTCCCGCTGATCCCAGCAGAGCCAGATCCATGTTCCCCTCAAAACATTCGGACATTACGGTTGCAAAATCTGAAGTCTGAATGCGAACTTTGATGCCTACATCCGCCAGATTCTGCTGGATGATAGCTGATGACTGCTCTCTCACAGTATTCCCCGTCGGCACCAGCATCAGAAGTTCTCTGTCTGTATCCCAGCCAGACTCTTCCACGATTCTTTTGGCCTCCTCGGGATTATACGTATCCCAGTCCAAATCTGCATAATAGGGATGAGACTCCGGCCATACACTGTGCATGACAGTTCCCTGCCCGTACAGGAGCTGATCCACGATCAGTTGCTTATCGATTGCCATGTTCATTGCCCGTTTAATGTCGTCTGTCAGATATTCCCGCTCATCGTTAATGGCCATATACTGGAAGTCAAAACAGGGAACCGATTCTACATTCAAATTGTCATTTTCCAGCAGTGTAGCATAATCCACCGGCTGGATCGGTCCGATACTGCCCATATTCAGGTCGATCTCTCCGCTGATAAGGCCGGAAACCATATTTGCCGCAGGCACCACCCGAAGAATAAGCCTGTCAATGTCGATGGGGCCATACTCGTATCCCTCATTTTTTACCAATTCAATGCGTTCACCTGTAATCTCACTGTCATACATAAATGGCCCGGAGCCGATGGGATTTCTCCAGAACTCGTTGGTATGCATCTCCGACAGCGGAATGTCCTCCAGCAGATGTTTCGGCAGCACCACAAACTGTTTCAGTGTATTAAACACGGTCACTGGATCCATTGCCTTCTTCAGCTTCATTTCGATGGTATAGTCGTCAATCTTGGAGACGCCTACACTCCCTTCTGACAGTTGAGCGCCTTCATCGTCAGTGCCGTCCAGAATGTTCATCAGATACCGCCGGCTGACAGAAAGGTCCGGATTGCAGGAAATCTGGAAGGACCATACCACATCGTCTGCCGTTACGGGTTCTCCATCGTGCCAGTGGGCATCCTGGCTGAGAGAAACGGTCAGAGTCTTTCCATCCTCCGACGCAGTCACTTCCGTGGCCTCCCGGGGCACCAGCTCTCCATCCATAGAGACATCCATCAGGCGGTCAAAAATGAGGATATTCATGATTTCATCGTATGTACCGCTGATCTCATAGGGGTAAAGATTGGTCCACGGGGAAGAAATCGCGCCAACCACTACTTTCTCTCCTGACTCAGCCTGGGTTTCTTCAGCCTCTGCCTGAGTTTCTCCCGAAGAAGAGGCCTGTGCAGAAGAGGCTGAATCTGCGGAGGAAGAGGCGCTGGGATCCGCCGGGGTGCATCCGGCCAACAGTGCCGCTGCAGTTAACAGTGCTGCAAAACAGTAGCTACGTTTTTTCATAATATACTCTCCTTTTCTTTATTCTCGCGAAGGCTAAACCTGCAGTCAGGCAAGTCTGAATCAGGTGCCCCCGGGGTGAAACCCTCCCGCAGCAGACGGCGGAGGATTTAAGTTTTCCGGCAGCCCGCTTTTCTGCGGTTCACAGTTTGGTTTTTGGATCCAGAGCATCCCTCAGTCCATCCCCAAAAAAGTTAATGCTCAGCACTGTGATCAAAAGAGCCAGTCCCGGCGGAAGCCACAGCCAGGGCCGCTGTGACAGTACGGTAATTGACTGAGCCGCATACATGATATTTCCCCACGACGCCTGAGGAAGCTGTACGCCCATGCCCAGAAAGCTCAGGCTGGATTCCTGCAAAATTGCACTGGCTATGCTGAAGGTAAACGCAATGATCACCGGCGCAAAAGCATTGGGCAGAATATATTTCATCATAATCCGTCGGTCTTTTTCCCCAACCGCCACCGCCGCCTGGACGTAATCTTTCTCCCGGACCGCCAGTACATTGCCGTATAGCTGCCGTGCAAACTGGGGCCATCCCATAATGCCGATCACAACGGTCACCGACTGGATGCTCGGACCAATCACCGACACAAGCACCAGCACCAAAATCATTGACGGCACTGACATGAATACATCGGCCAAACGCATCACCAGCACTCCGGCCACTCCTTTATAATATCCCGCAAAAAGTCCCAGCGGCACGCCGATGGCCAGACTGATCAGCGCGCTGATCAGTCCCACAAACAGAGAAGTTCTTCCTCCATAGATAATTCGGGCAAATACATCCCTGCCAACCTCATCTGTTCCCAAAATATGTGCTGCACTGGGCGGAGCACCAAAGCCGCTGGCCGGGTCCATGGAGTAGGGATCCAGCCCAAGCAGTACCGGAAGCGCCAGTACGCAGACCACTTCCAACACCAGAACCGCCAGTCCGACCATCGCCAGCTTGTGCCTGGAAAACCGTTTGGCTACATCATTCCAATAAGATCGCTTCCGTTCTTTTATCACTGTTTTAGATGCTGCGACTGTTCCAGAAACCATATGTTTTTCTCCTTTCCATCAGTCATAGCGGATGCGGGGATCCAGGAACGTGTAGAGCACGTCTACCACTATATTTCCAATCAAAACTGCCAGTGAAACAAAAACTGTAATACCCATAATCACCGGATAATCTCTTGCCTGAATGGAAGTTACCATCAGGCTTCCCAGGCCGGGCCACCCAAAGATCTGTTCTGTTACTACTGCTCCGCCAATCAGAAAAGGAATATTCATGCCGATCTGAGTCACTATAGGGATCAGAGCGTTTCGCAATCCGTGATGGATCAGAACTGCATTTTCCCTGAGTCCCTTAGCTCTGGCTGTACGGATATAATCTTCGTTCAGCACTTCCAACATACTACCGCGCATATGCCGGATAAAGGACCCCACCTGTTGGATTGACAGAACCACTGCCGGCATAATCAGATGGCGAAGCAACATCCCCCATGTGTGCGTTCCGGATGCGTCATACATTCCTCCGGTGGGCAAGATTCCCAACTGAATAGAAAAAATATAGATCATCAGCATAGCTGCAAAAAAATTCGGTGTCGCAGCGCCGGCAAAGGACAGCCCGGAAGAAGCATAATCCCAAATTGAGTAGGGTTTATAGGCCGCTATTGTTCCCAGAGGAATCGCCACACACAGGGAGAGAAGGGTTGTAAATACCGTCAGAATCAATGTCGGCCCTATTCTGGAAGTCACCAATTCCAGTACACTTCCGTAGGTCCGATAAGAAATTCCAAAATTCCCATGGAACAATTCCTTCAGCCATAAAAGATATTGGATGATAACCGGTTGATCGAGCCCCAGTTCATGTCTCTTTTTTTCGATGTCTGTGGCTGTCGCAAAAGGATCCGCCATCAGCAGTTCAATGGGACTGCCCGGAGCCAGTGAAGACATAACATATACCAGCACCGTGATTCCAAGAAATACCGGAATTACAATCAAAAACCGTTTGAGCAGATATTTTCCCATCCAGAACCTCCCTTTCTCTCCAAAAAATTCTTTTGTTCTCTTTGAACAGATTTCTAAAATGTTATTAATCATATTAAATTATCTGCTTTACAGTATAAGCCCCTCCGAGAATTTTGTCAATATGCATTTAAAATCTTTTTATAATGCATATTTTTTGTATATATTGACTTATTTTTTATCTTGTAGTATGATTACAATACATATTTATATAATGTTAGTATTTTTGTTCTATCATCTACTCACAAAACTTACAAAAAAGAAAGGGGCTGACCTACATATGAAAATCCATATTCAAAATGGTATGGTATGGCAAAAAGACTCTTTTGTCTCTCAGGATCTTGTCATTGACGGCGCCTGCATCGCCTATGCCGGCCCGCCCATTCCGCCTGAGGCCGACTCCTCTGTGCTGGATGCATCCGGACAGTATCTTCTGCCCGGCATCATTGACTGCCATGCACACGTTACCATGGTGGGAGGCAGCCACCACATGGCCACGTTTTTTGCAGAAAATGAGTGCGAATTAACGTTAGAAGGTGCAATCAACTGTGAAAAGATGGTGCGGCACGGTATCACTACCGCCCGTGACTGTGGCGGGAAGCGCCGCGAGACATTCGCTCTCCGTGATTTTATCCGAAAAGGGGCGATCCTCGGCCCTCGGCTTCTTTGCAGCGGAACGCCACTAAAGATCGTTGGCGGCCATGAACCTGGTTTTAATGTTACCGGCCCTGTTGAGGCGCGGCGCGCAGCACGGCAGTTTTTGTATGAGGGAGCCGATTTTATCAAGGTAATGATTACCGGCGGGCTGGGAAAGGCCGGCGAAGATCCCGGGGCAGTCGAGATGGAGCCGGACGAAATCGCCGCAATCGTCTGTGAAGCCCACAAACGCGGCAAAAAGGTCGCCTGCCACTGTCACAGCCGCGCCGGTATGGAAATCCTGCTGGATGCCGGTGCCGACTCCATTGAACATGCCACTTACCTGGATCCTGAAATTAACACCCGCATCATCGAGCAAGGGGTGTATGTCGTACCGACTTTCACGCCTTATGAAATTGCCGCGGCAAGTGAGATTGGCTGCGGAATTCTCCCGGACGCAATCCTTAACTCCCGAGCCATTATCGGTGAAAAACGGCGCCGGCTGAAGGAAGCATTTGAGCAGGGCGTGCCGATTGCTTTCGGGCGCGACAGCGGCGGTTTCTTTATGGACCAGGGAGAGTTTGCCGACGAGATGCTGTATATGCAGAATGCCGGCATGCCAGCAGCGGCTATTATCCAGAGTGCCACCGAAAATGCCGCCAAATGCCTGGGCATCTGGGATGAAACCGGGAGCCTGGAGGCAGGAAAAAGCGCAGACCTTCTGTTTTTGAAAAAAGACCCTCTTGAAGACCTGACAGCCTTCCGGAATGATTTGGAAAAAGTCTGCGTTAGTGGTAAAATATTATCATAAACGGAATTCCAAAGAAAAGGATGGTCAAAACAGATGGCTGCACGAAAAACCACTTTTAAACAGCAAGTATACGACTACATCTTCTGCGACGTGCTGGAGGGAAATTTCCCTTTAGACCAGTTCATTACAGAAAAACAACTGATGGAACGCTACCAGGTCGGCAAAGCTCCCGTTCGCGAAGCACTGATTGAACTCTGCAACGAAAATATCCTTCACAGTATTCCGCGGTTGGGCTATCAGGTTACACCGGTGACAGAAAGAAATATTATGGACGCAACAGAGCTGCGGTTGGATCTGGAGCTGCATGCTCTGGAAAAAACACGGCAAAATTTTACGGACAGTATGCTTACTCAGATTTCCCGCTTAAATCAGGACTGGTGGCAGGAGGCGATCTCCGGCGAAATAAACATCAAAAACCGCTGGCAGCACAATTCCCTGTTCCACACAACCCTTTGCTCCTTTGCCGGCAATGAACTGGCAGTTGACGTGGTACGCAAGCTGATTCAGTTGGAATGGCGCGCCTACGCCCAAATGCTCGCCACCCCCGAACAGCGCAGGGATTTTTTTAACCAGTCTACCAGCAAACCCCACATTGAAATCGAACGGGTGCTATCCCGCCGTGACTTTGACACAGCAGCCACTCTTCTTCGCCAAGATATTATGACCCTTCTTGACTGGCTTGTCTCTCAGACAAAGCGGCGGTTTTAAGAAAAAACATCCCTGCTGAGCTGCCAAAAATCCTGGCTTCAGCAGGGATGCTTTGTTATCACATCCAATATTCTATTTTTTATAAAACTCTATCTTTCCGCTGTCTGCATCCATCCGGCACCAGGCGCCAATCGGCAGCGTCCCGGTAGGAGCACAGTGCCCCACCTGAAGGCCGGCAAGCACAGGAATACCGAAGGGGCTGAACTTATCCCTCAAAAATTCCTGAACCTGGTATTCCTCACCGTATTTGTTGGTACAGCCGGAATAGTCCCCCAGAAGGATTCCTCTGACGCCGTCAAAAAAGCCGGCGTTCTCCATCTGTGTCAGATACATATCCAGGGAGGCAATGGGTTCATCCACATCCTCCAGAAATACAATCGCACCTTTTGCATCCGGCTGGTAGAAAGTCCCCATCATCCGTCCCATGACAGTGACATTCCCTCCGATCAGCCGGCCCTCAGCAGCGCCGCCGGTAATGGTCTCAAAGGGGCACGGCTGACCATCCTCCCCCATACCGTTTTTAAATTCCAGCCAATCCCACTCTCCTATGGTTTCGAGGAAACTGGTTCTGGTGTAGTCGTCATATTTTTCCAGGATATTGGAGCTGACCATTGGACCGTGGTAAGTGACAAACCCGCATTTCTGTGCGAAGGCGTTCAGCAGATTGGTGATGTCTGAGTAGCCGACAAATACTTTTGGATTCTCTCTGATCAGATCGTAATCCAGGTATCTCATCACCTGGGAGCTGCCGTAGCCGCCCCGGATACAGATAATTCCGTTAATCTCCGGATCTGCAAACATCTCATTCAGATCTGCTGCCCGCTCCTTTCCGTTGCCCGCCAGATACCCGTGAAAATTCTTTCCTTCTTCAAGGACACGGGCCGTCTTGACCCGGTATCCTATCTCTTTCAGGCGCTTTACGCACCTCTCTACTCTCTCTTTCCCCATGGGAAAGGCAGGGGCTGCAATCCCTATGCAGCCCCCTTTTTGTAATGTTCTAGGATAAATCATCTCATTATTCCTGCACAATCGATACGTTTCTGAACAGCGGATGACCGGAGATATCGCAGGCAAAGCCCTGGATGTACGGTTTTACCAAAGCCATGGTATTGCGATAGTAGATCGGCATTACCGGCATCTCATCGATCAGCATTTTTTCCATCTCAACAAACAGCTCCATACGGGCATTGTTGTCTACCAGAGTAGCAGCCTCCTCCAGCATATCATTATACTGGGCAGCGACATCACTTCTCCAGCGGCACTCTTTCTCCATACGGCTCTCGCTGAAAATGCTCAGGTTGGTGTTGGGATCCGGGTAGCTTCCGGTCCATCCGTCAAATGCGATGTCAAAGTTTCCTGCTGCATGCTCATCCCAGTAAACCTTGGACTCATAGGTCACGATCTCGATGTTAACTCCCAGGTTTTCTTTCCACATAGACTGAAGAATCTGAGCTTTGTCTTTATTTTCTTTGGTATTGGTAATAATAAGCTGCAGAGTGGGCAGGCCCTCGCCGTTTGGATAGCCGGCATCGGCCAGAAGCTGTTTTGCGGCCTCTACATCCTCTGTCAGAAGGTTATTTCCTACCTTGGTCCGGAAGTCCTCTGCCTCATCGGCGTAGGGGATCCCGTAAGGAACGAAAGCGTAAGCTGACTTGGGCTTGCTGGGAACCGCTACCTGATTGATGGTATCGCGGGAAATCGCCATAGACAGAGCATTTCTTACTTCCTTGGTCATGTACTCCTTCTCGCAGTTAAAGTCATAGTAGGAAGTTCCGATCAGATCGTAGCTGTGCAGCTCCTCGCTGCCGTCGTACTGAGTCATCGCCTGGGTCTCGATGGAACCGCCGCTCATGGCATCCACATCCCCCGCGTTGTATGCAGATAACGCCGCCTCTGCCTGCTCGATAAATACCATGTCAACACCGTCTAATTTCACCTGGTCTGCGAATACATAGTTAGGATTCTTTCTCAGGATATAGCTCTCCTGAGGATTAATCTCTGCCAGCATGAACGGGCCGTTGCAGACATAGGTATCTGCAGATTTGGTCCACACGTCAGCGCCCTCTACCACATCCTTTTTCACAGGAGCAAAGTTAGAAGCAGCCGTCAGATGTACAAAGTACGCGGTAGGATTCTCCAAAACTACTTCCAGGGTCGTATCGTCAATGGCCTTTACGCCCACTTCATCCTCTGTACATTCTCCGTAGTTGTAGGCTTCTCCGTTTTTGATTACATACAGCTCAAATGCTGCCGGTGAAGCGGTATCCTCTTTTAAGGTACGCTTCCAGGAATACTCAAAGTCTGCAGCCGTAAGAGGAGATCCGTCTGACCATTTCAATCCTTCTCTCAGCTTAAACGTATAAGTCAGGCCATCCTCTGATACCGTGTAGCTCTCAGCACAGGCCGGCTCTACTCCTGTACCATCTGCCGTATACTGGTACAGACCTGTAAACAGATTCAGCAGGACATTGGACGATGCTGCATAGTTATTCATATTCGGGTCCAGAGTCTCCGGTTCTCCTGCCATTACGTACTTGATCACATTGCCCTCAGGCGCGCTGGTGTCGCTTCCGCCCTCTGACACAGCCTCGTTTCCGGAAGCTCCCGATGTTTCCGTCCCCGTCTGGCCGCCGCATCCTGCCAGAAGAGCCATTGCCACTACAGAGACCAGAGCCATGTTCAGCCATCTCTTTTTCATAATACATTCCTCCTCACTTTTTTGCCCTGTCGGGCTATTGTTTCATGTTACAGTGGGTCTCAAAGTCACGCTTTTTCTAGTCATTTACCCATGGTATTATTCAAACAAATGACAGGCTACAAAATGCTTATCATTTATTTCTTTCAGATCAGGCTTCACACTTCCGCAGATTTCTTTGGCGTATTGACACCGTGAACGGAAGGGACATCCCGGAGCCGGATTGATTGGAGACGGCACATCTCCCTGGAGCACGATTCTCTGGCTGGCCTCCGCTTTGTCCGGGTCTGCAGCGGGTTCTGCTGAGATCAGGGCTTTGGTATACGGATGCATCATATGCTCATACAGTTCCTCAACCTCAGCATATTCTACCAGATTCCCCAGATACATAACGCCTACCTGGTTGGAAATGTGGCGAACCATGGCAAGGTCGTGGGAAATGAACAGATACGTAAAATTAAATTTACTCTGCAGGTCTTCCAGAATATTGATAATCTGAGCCTGAATCGACACATCCAGCGCAGAAATTGGTTCATCGCAGACGATAAATTCCGGCTCCGCTGCCAGTGCCCTGGCAATTCCGATACGCTGCCTCTGGCCGCCGGAAAATTCATGGGGATACCGGTTCAGGTGATCTTGCTTCAAGCCTACCAGCTCCACAAGCTCCCGCACCCGGTCCATAATATCCTTCCCCTCCATCAAATGCATAAAACGGATGGGTTCGGCAATGATATGGGCCACATTCATTCTGGGATCCAGCGAAGTATAGGGATCCTGAAAAATCATCTGAATCTTTTTCCGGTAGGGAATCATTTGCTTGTCGTCCAGATTTGTAATATCCTCACCGCAATACAGGATTTTTCCGTCTGTAGGTTCGTAAAGTTTTAACACCGTACGGCCAATCGTCGTTTTGCCGCAGCCAGACTCTCCGACCAATCCCATCGTCTCGCCTCTGGCGATCGTAAAGCTCACATCGTCCACAGCCTTCAGGATATTAGGCTTCTTTAAAAAGCCGGCTTTAATTTCAAAATATTTCTTCAGGTTCTGGATTTCCAGACAATTTTCTCTGTTGCTGCTGATACTCATGACAGCTTCACCTCCCCTCTCTTTGCCTTAACTGAGGGGTTATGAAGCCAGCAGGCACTCCTGTGGCCTTCTCCGATTTCAGTGAGCTGAGGCAGATTCTCCTGACACAGCTTCATAGCATATTTACAGCGGGCTGCAAACGGACAGCCTTTCGGAGGGTTCAAAAGATCAGGCGGCGTCCCGTAGATGGGTACCAGCCTCTGTTTATCATGTTTCGGAATGGATTCCAGCAAGCCCAGGGTGTATGGATGGCCTGTGCGGTAGAAGATATCCCGCAAAGCTCCCTCCTCCATGATCAGCCCGCCGTACATAACCACTACCCTAGAGCACATATTTGCGATTACGCCCAGGTCATGGGTAATCAGGATCAGAGACATCTTGTACTCTTCCTTCATTTTCTGCATCAGTTCCAGAATCTGCGCCTGGATTGTCACATCCAGTGCTGTCGTCGGCTCATCGGCGATCAGCAGCTTCGGATCACAGCAGATGGCAATGGCGATCATCACTCGCTGCCGCATGCCGCCGGACAATTCATGAGGATATTGTTTCAGCCGTTTCTGGGGATCCGGTATTCCAACCTGATCCAAAACCTGTGCGGCTTTTTCCAGGGCCGCTTTCTTGCTCATTTTCTTGTGGCGCATCAGAGGGTTGGTAATCTGCTCCCCTATAGTAAACAGAGGATTCAGACTTGTCATGGGATCCTGAAAGATCATAGAGATCTCATTTCCCTGGTATTTTCTCATTTCCTTTATAGATTTGTGAAGCAGGTCTTCCCCGTTAAACGTCACGGCATCCGCTTTTAATATGGCGTTGTCTGCCAACAAATGCATAATAGAAAGCATACTGACAGACTTTCCGCAGCCCGACTCTCCCACGATCCCCAGGCTTTCGCCTTGATTCACATGGATGGAGATCCCCCTGACAGCTTTTACCATACCGTCATCTGTTGTAAAGCCAGTGTAAAGATTTTTTACATCCAGCAATACCCGGTTATCTACATTTGTATCGCTCATTACAAATCTCCTACTCGTTTTGGTATCATCAAAATATTCGCCGTTTTACTTCTTCAGCCTTGGGTCAAGCGCATCCCGCAGACCGTCACCGATAAAGTTCAGGGCAAAGATTGTAATACTGATTGCCACTGCCGGGAAGAACATCTGATAGGGATAGGAAAACAGGTATTCTATTGCGTCATTGGCAAGGGTTCCCCAACTGGCCTTGGGAACAGAAATGCCGATTCCCAGGAAACTCAAAAATGCCTCCTGAAAAATTGCAGACGGAATCAAAAACGTAACGGTTACAATGATTGTTCCGATACTGTTGGGAATCAGGTGGTGAATCAGAATCTGCCATTTACTCAATCCGCATACCTTTCCAGCCAGCGCAAAATCCTGCTCTCTCAATGTCAGAATCTGTCCTCTTACCATCTTTGCCGTGGTAATCCAGTAGGTCAGGCACATGGCAATCAGAATACTCTGCATGGTATTCCCAAGGAACATCATGATCAGAATCAGGTAGATCAGGCTGGGAATTCCCGATAAAATATCCACAATACGCATCATGATCATATCCGTCCGGCCGCCCAGATATCCGGCAATCCCGCCGTAAAGCACACCGATGATCATGTTGATAAATGCTGCAGTAAATCCAATGGTTAAAGAAATTCTTGCCCCATACATAGTACGGACAAAAATGTCTCGTCCCAGTTTATCAGTGCCAAACCAGTGCTCAGCGCTAGGCCATTCCAGCATATGGGCAAAATCTGTCTGGTCATATGTATAAGGACATAGCATCGGAGCAAAGATCGCCAGAATCGTCATGATGGCGATAACAATCAGCCCAAACATTGCCAGCTTATCCTTCCGCAGCCTCCTCCAGCACATTTGCAAATAGGAAATGCTCTTCCTTTCTATGGTCTCAGTCTCCCGGTCCGAGTCTTTTAAAGGCTCCATCAGGTCTGCCGGGATCACGTCTGCCATCTCGTAAGCCGCCTGAGCTTCAGGACTCTCCCAAACCGGCTCTTCCATCTTTCTCTTCATGTTAAAACACTCCTACTTGTCAATCTTTACTCTGGGATCAATCACCGCATACATGATATCCACAATGATATTCACGATGATAATAAGGCCTCCCACGAATATTGTCAGCCCCAGGGTCACCGAATAGTCCCGGTCATTGATAGCCGTTACAAAGTAGCGGCCAAGCCCTGGAATAGAAAACAATTTCTCAATAATAAAGGTTCCGGTCAATAGTGCAGCCACCATCGGTCCTACATAAGTGATAACCGGCAGCAGTGAATTCTTCATTGCGTACTTGCTGATCACCGTAAACTCCGGAACTCCTTTGGCCCGCTCTGTGCGGATGTAATCCTGGCGCATCGTCTCCAGCATAGACGAGCGCATCAGGCGGGTGATGTAGGCAATCTGCGAAAAGGCCATACAAAATACCGGAAGTACGTAATGCTTCCAGGATGTCAGCCCGTATGAGGGAAAGATTCTCCACTTTTCACAGAAAAAGTACATCATAAGTACGCAGATAACGAAGGACGGGACTGAAACCCCTATGGTAGCAAAGACCATCGCCAGGCCGTCAGGCAGCCGCCCTCGCTTTACCGCAGCCACTACCCCCAGCGGAATTCCGACCGCCAGCGAGATCAGAACGCCCCAGATACCAACTTTTGCAGATACCGGGAATCCCTGAGCAATCAGTTCATTTACCGTTGTATCCTGCTTTTTAAAGGATGTACCCAGGTCTCCATGGGCAAGATTATTGAGGTATCTGATGTACTGAACCGGAATCGGATCGTTTAGTCCGTATTGATCAGATATTTTCTCCAATATTTTTGTGGGAACATTTCGATTCTCAGCAGGGCTGAAAGGACCTCCCGGAATGATATGCAGTAAAAAGAATGTGATTGTCACCAGAACGAACAGAGAAAGCGCACCGGCACCAATTCTTTTGAGAATGTACTTGAACATATAACTACCTCACTTTTGCGAAAAAACGGTAAGATGAAAAATAATACCCTGCCGCGAATAATTATGTTACATTATACTCATAAATAATGTAAAAGTCAATTAAGTATTGCCGCGGCAATTGCTGATTACAAGCCTCTCTCCCGCAGTGCCTGCCAAAATTCATCCAGTTCCTTCAGCCTTTTTACCCGTCTGAGATGGATTCCCGCCTCGGCGCAGATGTCCTCCAGCACAGCCTCTATAATAAGATTCGAAATGCGAATCTCTTTCGGAGCGCCGCAATTAAGTATAAAATCAACAATCTCCTGTGCCAGCCTGATTTTTTCATCCTCTCCCTGTTCTGTCATCTCTGCCCGCAGAATCATTCCAGTCTGGCTATCCGCAATCATCACCATCTCGGGATTTTTTGGTCTGTCCCCCTTTTCTCCTTTCATACCGACACCCATGTATGCGATGTCAGCTTCCAGGATCATCTTGTTTTTCTCAGCCCGCCTCAGTTCACTTCTCAGCTCGTCATCCTCCAGCATAAGGTTCGGAAAGCTATACATAGTAAACGGCAGCGGCTGGCTGCTCCCCTGCCACTTTCCATTTTCTTTATCGTAAGCGTAGAGAAACATATGGCCGCTCTCAAATTCCACGTTCATCTCATGCTCCTGGTAATAATCCAGCGCCTCTGCCAGGAGCCGCAGATATTTCGTCAACCTCTTTGTCTCTTCCCGGTCTGGTGTGGTATAAAAAAAGTTGACAGCTTATTCTCAAGGATTTCATAATAAAACCAAGAGAATAAGGAGGTATTCAAAGTGGC
>CAJFOF010000068.1 GCA_904395885.1 uncultured Lachnospiraceae bacterium | reverse complement strand
GCCATGTAAATTCGGACGCTAACTTCGGAAAACTGCTTTCAAAACTTTTTTGCAAACATTAGTCGTAAATACTCTCTACATCCCAGTCTATAACATTTCCAGTATTTGCATCCAGTTCAAATTCATACTCTGACGTTTCAAAAACGAACTTACCTTCATAAACCATCCGTCCGTCATCGTAATCCTGGGAAATTCTTCCCCATGTAACCTGTGAGTCTGCAAGACCCGCTATCTTGAGCGCCTCTGCTTTTACCTCATCAACTGTGAGGCCTGACTGTGCGGCTGTTTCTGCCGTTTTGTTCCCTGTTTTCGTTTCCTCTCTCTGGCGGAAACGCTCGGCATCGTAATCCCAACTGATGACCTCTCCTGTAGACGCATCAATTTCGTAGTCATATTCTTTGTAGCTATCCGTATAGAACTCTACCTCATAAATCTGTCTTCCGTCATCGTAATCTAATTTTACATTGATAAAGGGTACCTGATCCGCCGAGATACCGGAATGCTCCAAAGCCTTGGTTTTTGCTTCTTCTGATGTAATCGCCGCCTGAGTTCCGGAGACAGCCTTGCTTCCATCGTAATGGTAAGAGCGCTCTGCATCGTAATCCATACTGATGACTTCTCCTGTAGTTGCATTGATTTCATAATCGTATTCTTTATAGTCTGCCGTGAAAAATTCTACATCGTACACCTGTTTTCCGTCATCATAGTCCAATTCTGCCCCAATATAAGCCACCTGATCTTCCTTCACACCCGCATTCTCCAGCGCGATTTCTTTGGCTCTGTCTGCTGTAATCTGGGCCGCAAATACGTTCATCGCCATTGCCGCACAGATAGCTCCTGCTGCCAGTCCGGTTCCCAATAATGCTGCTCTCTTCTTCATAATTTTTACCTCCATATCAAGTCTTTTTTTATTTATCGTATCGGTTGTTTTCTTTTGATAGCCCAATCATAAAAGTGAATTATTAAAGAATCATTAAAGAATAAAAAATTTTGGGCCTGATTTCTCAGGCCAAAATCCATACCCAATGTTTTCTGTTTTCATTAAATGGAAATCCTATTCTTTTTCAGAGCCGTTCAGTTCTGGCAGACCTGCTACCGAAGTCGCAACTGACAGGATACCAGACAGGACGGATGCTGATACTACCATCTGCCAGTTTACATCTCCCATAACTGCATAGCCCCTGCCTTTTGCCAACTCACTTTCTTACATAAATTTATGGTTTCTCAATAGCGCCTCCTAATAGCATTGGGTTCTGAAAAAAGTGCTATTTCAATTGACCCGTTTCTGAAAATATTCTATAATCAATTAACAAATTGCCAACCATTTCCATCTCACTGCAGATGACCGGATATCGAAATTTTTTTACCATAAGGCAGAATAGAATTGACCAAAAATAAGAAAAAACAAAAAAGAACTCTAAGTACGATTTTATAGGAGGCTTTTGTCATGAGAATTTTGATTGCTGAAGATGAACGGGATCTCAACCGTCTGATCAAAAAAACGTTAGAGAAAGAGGGTTACGGAGTAGACGCCTGTTTCGACGGCAATGAGGCTCTCTATTATCTGGAACACACAGACTACGATGGAGCAGTCCTGGATATTATGATGCCAGGGAAAGATGGCCTCTCTGTCCTGAAGGAGATCCGTCAAAAGGGAAAGGATCTGCCTGTCATGTTTCTCACTGCCCGAGACAGCATCTCTGACCGTGTTCTGGGATTGGATTCCGGAGCAGACGATTATCTGATTAAGCCCTTTGATTTCGACGAGATGCTCGCCCGCATTAGATCCATGACGCGGAAACGGACGCCCCACACTTCCAGCGTGCTGACTGTGGGAGACTTAAGCCTGGATACAGGAAGCCATCAGGTTACAAGAGGCGGCGTCCCCATTGAATTATCTTCTAAAGAGTATGCCATCCTAGAGTATATGTGTATGAATCCCGGCATCGTTCTTTCCAGGGAGAAGATTGAAAACCATATCTGGAATTACGACTACAGTGGTGGTTCCAATGTGGTTGACGTCTATATCAGTTATCTGAGAAAAAAAATTGACGGCGGGCGCCCGAAGAAACTGATTCACACTGTCTGGGGTTCCGGTTGGACATTAAAGGAGGAGACATGAAAAAGAAGGGCCTGTCTATCAAATTAAAGCTGACCCTGTGGTTTACCGGGTTCATGGCCCTGCTGGCTGCCCTTTGCCTGGGACTGATCCTGATTGTCAGCAGTCATGTAACTCAAAACGAGGCGTTCAACATCCTGTCTCTTACAGTTCGGAACAATATCCCAAAAATCTCTTCAAATAACGGATATCTGAGCCTTGATCCGGATTTTGAATTTTATTCCAATGAAGTCTATATGCTGATCTATAACCAAAATCAGGCACTTATTTCCGGACAGGCTCCGCCCCAGTTTCCGGTGAACACAGCGCTGGAAAACGGTGTGACCCGCTTCGTTTCTGGTAATAACGGCGGTTTCTATGTATTGGACTTCTGGATCCCTACCGGATGGGATGACGGTTTCTGGCTCCGGGGTGTTCTCCTGACGCCGGACGGCAGTCAGATGATTAACAATATTTTTCTTATTTTTTCCATTATTCTTCCCTTTTTTATTTTAATGGCCGCCACAGGCGGATATCTGATCACTCGCCGTGCCCTGTCCCCCATTTCCCAGATTGCCGACACAGCCGGAAGCATCTCTGAAGGAAAAGATCTGACCCGACGAATTCAGCTTTCAGCCAATAGCAGCGAAGTCGTCGGTCTGGCCAATGCCTTTAATCACATGTTTGAACAGTTGGAGCGGTCCTTTGAGGCGGAAAAGCAATTTACTTCCGACGCCTCCCACGAACTCCGCACACCTACAGCCGTTATCCTCGCTCAGTGTAGCTATGCCCAAAAACACGGGGATACTGTGGACGAATACAGAGAAGCCATTGATGTGATAGAACGGCAGGCTCAGAAGATGTCTCTCCTGATTGACCGTCTTCTGGACATGACGCGCCTGGATCTTGGAACCCAAAAACTGCGCCTCGAAAAAGTCGATCTCAGCGAAATGGTCTCAATCCTCTGCGAGGAGCAGGATACCGGTCTTCGCCAGATTTCCATACAGACTCAAATCGAAAGCGAAGTCTGTATCAAAGCTGACCCATTTCTCATCTCTCGGGTAATTGGGAATCTTTTAGACAATGCCAGAAAATATGGGAAAGAAGGGGGGACCATTCAGGTCCGTCTGTTCCGATCCGACGCATCGGCCGTCCTGGAAGTGGAAGATGACGGGATCGGAATTGCTGAAGAAAATTTGGAGAAAATCTGGCAGCGGTTTTATCAGGCAAATCCGTCCAGAGAATCCAGTTCCGGGCTGGGATTGGGACTCTCTATGGTTCGGCAGATTGTCCTTCTTCACAGCGGAACAGTCAGCGTAAAAAGTCTTCCCGGAACTGGCAGCACATTTACAGTAACCTTTCCCCTGGCAGAAAACAGTTCTCCCCATGCAGCAGATTCTTTGAATTTCTCATAATTTATTAATATTTATCATCTACTATAATACTGCTACAGACCAATTTTTATAATACAGAAACCGTGGGAAAGCGTTTCCACCAAATGCGAGGTACAAAATTTATGAAAAAATTATATGTTCTGGCAGTCCCTTTGTTTGCCATTTCCATTTTCTTGCTGACATCCTGCGCCGGTGATCCGCCGGCCTCCACCGCCGACTACATCGGAATCGATAAGGCTAAAGAAGCTGCTCTCCAGGCAGCCGGAATCTCTGCTGACAGTGTTTCCTTCTCTTCTGCCAGTCTGGACAGTAGAAACGGAATTTACTATTATCAGGTGATTTTTTCCAACAACGGCACTGAATGGGAATACGATGTAGATGCCTTGACCGGCGTTATCATTGAAGAAAAAGTTCTGTCAGCAGAAAATGTCGCTGAAGAAACATCCCCCGCAGGATCTGAAGAAATCCAGGAGTCCTCTTCTGGTTCTCCAGAAGAAACTGCCGTTTCTTCCTCCGGCGGGGGAGAAAATCCATCGTCTTCCTCTGGTCCTTTGGACTCTGCTTCTGCTCTTGCAGCAGCCCTGGGCCACGCCCAACTGACCGAAGAAGAGGTCTCCTTCTCCAAAGTCGAGTCCGATTATGACGATGGCGTTTCTGTATTTGAGGTGGAATTCGTCTCAAAAGACGGAACTGAATATGACTACAAGGTAAATGCCGACGACGGTTCTATCATCAGCTTTGATCAGGACGCCGAACTTTCTCTTCCGCCATCCGCGGAATCATCTGGAATGATCAGTGAAGATCAGGCTAAAGAAGCGGTTCTTTCCAGAGTTCCCGGTGCCAACGTCAGCGATATCTCCATTCATCTCAAAGAAGACGATGGCAGGATGGAATACACGGGGCGGCTGCTGTATGATGGAATGCTGTACGAATTTAAAATTGATGCTTACAGCGGAGGCCTGATCGAGTGGGAAGCTGAACGGTATTAGCCTATTTCATATTCTCTCTTTCTATTCCTCCCAGTAATCCGGCAGGCTCCCAAAAATCTCTTTCACTGTCTGGTATGCCAGCTTGGGCCTGCGGTATTCGTCCACGAGTCCTTTATTGTTCCGGCTCTTCGGCCGTTTCATGGCCCACTCTTTGCTGACCCGCACATCGGAGAACTGCCAGATATATAACCCCATACATCCTGCAAAAGAAGTAACCTCTTCCAATTGTTTCTTCAAGATCTCTGCCTGGCGTTCTTCGCTCCATACATCTTTTGCAGGATCACGAAATCCGTAAACAGCCCCTGCTCCGATTTCTGTAATCAAAAATGGTTTTCCGGCTCCCTTCCCTTCCCCGTTTAGCCAATCAGACAACTTCTCCAGCTTCTCCACCGCTGTCTCATCATCGTACCAATAGGGGTAGATGTTCCAGGAGCAGACGTCCGGCAGATCCTGACAGATATCTTTGAAAAACTTGCAGGAGGCTGAGCTGCACGGCCGGCTGACATCCAGAGAGCGGATCAGACTGTACTGGGCGCTGTAGCAGATGCGTCCGTACTCGGTCTCACTGCCGCACTCGTTCAGAATTCCCCAGATATAGATTGAAGGATGGTTATAGTGGGCCGTGATCATCTCCCGGATCACCTGCTCGCACTGCTCTTCAAACCAGGGATTTCTCATGTCGGCTTCTTCCAGTCCCCTGGCGTGATTCTCCTCCCACACCAGGATGCCCAGTTCATCGCAGAGATCCAGAAACAGCTCATCATTGGGATAGTGGGAGGTTCTCACGGAATTTCCGCCCATATCCCTGATCAGCCTCAGATCACTGTCCATCGCCTCCAGCGGCAGGGCGCACCCGAACTGGGGATGATCCTCGTGGCGGCAAAATCCCTTGATGCGAATCGCCTTTCCATTCAGCAGGATCCGGTTGTCCTTTACCTGTACTGTCCGAAATCCGATCCTCTCGATCAGATCATCTTCTGCCTTCCCGTCTATGTAAAGCTGCGCCTCCGCGCTGTAGAGGGCCGGATCCTCCGGGCTCCAGGTTCTGACTCCTCTGACCGTCGCTTCCCGGCTCCAGATGCAGCGCTCTCCCGGAGAAACTGTTTTGCTTTCCATCCAGTATTCCTGCCCGGCAATCCGGACGCAGACCTCCGCATCCCTGGCCTCTTCTGCCAGGTTATACCCCTCGGCCTCAATCCGGATGTTCCAGCCGTCTGCCCCGGCAGACAGAGGCGTTATGTGAAGCCATGTGAAGTGCAGCCTGCTCACTTCTTCCAGGACAACTCCCCGGGAGATTCCCCCGTAGGAGGTGTAATCATTTGGAATATCCAGGGCATACTCTTCCAGGAAACGGTTGTCCACCTCTACCTGGAGACAATGGCTTCCGTAAGCGAGACCTTTTCCGTACACAGCAAATGGGGTGTATGAGCCGTAATGGCTTCCCACTTCCTGTCCATCGATCTTTACCGCCGCAAAATGGCTGACTCCTTTGAACTCCAGGCGAATGTCTCCCCTTGCCTCGAAGGTTGTCTCATACAGCATTTTTCCACGGTAGTTTTCCAGTCCGGGGTACTTTTCCACACAGCTGGGCACCGTCACCCTGCGTTTTTCCCCTTTCCGCGGTCCGTCGAGAACGGTGAAATCCCACAGCCTTCCTGACAGTTCCCGGCATTTTCTGATTCTGTGCGTATCAAATAAGCGAATCATATCGTTTATCCTCCTTAAATATTGTCCATATTATTATACATCTATCCCTTCAAACCGGAAGTAAAAATTCCTTCTATCAGAAACACAAAAAATCTATCTCAAAGCAAGCGGAAAGACAATCTCTGTTTCGCCAGGCACAGAGCGAGGGCATCCTCGAGCCGTTTTTCCAGCTCTCGCGATGCCCTCGCCCTGTTTATTTAAACACTCAATCCCCCTGATTGTATGTTAAAATTCATCTTGAGGTTTCTCCGAAAATTCTGCGGTCACCTCGGTATCTCCTTTAAGCCGGAACGAGTACTTTCCGTCTCTGTTGGTCTTCACACGTCTGCCGTTTACAGACAGGAAGTCTAATTCATACCCGCTTGCCGGGCGCGCCGTAAGGGTAATCACGGCACCTTTCTCAGCCTTCGTGCGGTCTGCCGTCACTGTTCCATCCATAATTCCCTCGTCTATGAAAATCTCACAGAGGGGCTGAGAGAAATCGGTCCCTGCTCCATCTGAATTCCCGGATTCAGGATCCCCCGTACCCGGATCAGCTACCGCTCCCCTCTCTGCTTCATTTGCCAGCAGCAGTTTTCCAAGCCTCGTCAGGGTAAATGTGAGAGTACCTTCCTCTCTGTTCACCTGCACCTCAAGCGGATACTGTCTGCCGCTCTGATCTGCGACTGCAGCTAAAATCGGTTTGTCCATGTCCAGTCCGTCCGGCACAGCGATGGTAACTTTGATAGGCGCTTTCTGTGGAAGGCTGTTGCGGCCTCCGTCCTCTTTCTCTCTGAACAGACTGAACAGGAAGTCGCAGAACGTGTTCTTCTCCACACGCTTTCCATTGATTTCATCCGGCGCCGCATTGCCGGGCGTTGCCGTCCGTGCTTTCGTTCTGGCATTGCCCGGAGTCGCCACATCCTCCTCGCTGTCTGCATTGCCCGGGGTCGCCGTGGATATCTCTTCATTGCCGCTGATCACCAACACTGCATTGGAGGGTTCTGCCGTCGCAGAAGGACGGATGCTCAGAATCGCTCCCTGGGCGGCCGGCTGGAGTTTTTCGGCCCCGGCTTCCGCCTCCGTATATTCCATAATGCCCCACTCTTCTTCGTACAGCGCACCTAATTCCAGGACAGGATCCATCAGATATTCTGCCAGTCTCTCATTGTCTGCGCTCTGTACGGCAGCTACGGCCTTTCCTACAGCTTTCTCTGTATCCTCCCCCTCGTCTACTGCATCAAATGCGGCGTCAATCAGCTTCTTTACTTTTTTCATGTCCTCCGGCAGCTCTGCGATCGCATCGCTTCCCAGAGAAACGTAAGCCCTCAGGTTGAGGCCGGAATCTGTTTTCGCAGTCACGGTCAGCGCCTGATTTTTCTCATTTTCGCCTACTGTCAGAACACCGTTTTCGCTGACTGCGGTGCCGGAAGAAAGCTCAGACTCAAAGCCCTGTACGGACCAGACAGCAGTTCCGGCTGTCTGCTCATAATCTTTCAGCTCAAATTCCTGAGTTTCCCCTGTTTTCATAGTCACGGCTCCGGACTGAACAGATGCGGAGAGTTGCAGTTTTGCATAGGAAGACGCTCCGTTGGTTCCCTCCATCGCAAAGGACAGTTCTACAGAGCCATCTGCCTTCTGCTCACAGGTTACATTGTTATCCAGATCACCGACCGACGCCACGGGCTTGTCGATCGTCAGCTTGATGGTTCCTTTATTTTTCATGGTAGGATCGGAAACTGCCACTGTCAGAAGCCCGCTTTCTGTCTCCTGTAGCATTACAGAAGCCTGACTGTCGCAGGTCACATCTCCAACCTCCACCGATGCATTTTTCCAGAAATTAATTCCGGTAATTCCCAACCCTTTGTGGTAAACGGCCTGAGCAGAATCCGTGTTCATAAGTACCGTAATCTGCGGATTCTGGGCATATGCCTGCGTTTCAGCAGCCGTGGATTCCGGCAGGAGCACGTAGCTGTAAGAATCGTTGGTCGGGTTGACCCCGTGGTCGATCCACATCTCCAGGTAATCCTGAGTGCTCTCGCCCGCAGACGTTCCGACATCGCTCCAGTTTCCGGTGGTCCTGGCTCTGCGAACCTGGATTTCTGTGCCGTCAGTCGGGAAATAGTAGCCGGTTCCGTCAGACACATTGCCTTCCAGGTGCGCCCACTGGACGTCCTCAAAAGCTGTTCCGGAAACATCTGCGCTCCGATCCACCAGATCGGTCAAATCCGCCTCTTTTACTGCCAGATTTGTCGCCTGGCCATCTACGGTAAAGACATTGTCGGCATTTTCTCCCAGCCTGCGGTTCTCCACCGTCGTTTCTACCGGAAGGCTCATTCCGCTGTTGGTGATTCCTGCCCCCAGGGCTACAATCTCGTCATCAAACATGAACCAAGATTTCTTGCCCTGCAGATTGGGCGCATACGGAAGAGTGCTTCCTGTGCCTCCGCTCCTGGTCACGCCGGAGAACGCCATGCCGCTGATCCCGTAATTTCCGATGGTGCTTCCGCCTACCCAGCTCTGATCAGAGAGATAATCTCCGCCCTGTGCGTAGCCGGAGCTGTCCGGCGTCCCGTTGCCGATATTTACAGGAACCACTGTGGTGCCCGGAAGCCTCAGCGGGTTTACTGTGTTCCAGAAATTGTCTGTATACTGATCCTGGTCGGAATCATAGATATAAGTCATTCCGTTGTTCTGGTGCCAGCCAAACCGGTTCTCATCGTTCATGATCTCCGTATTCTGGATCCGCTCCGAATACATAGAAACGGCAAACAGGTAATTGTCTGTCCTGTGGATCGCCCTGTCCATCAGCGGGAAAGACTTATGCATTGGCGGCACATACGCTTCTATGTCAGCGTCCTCCAGAATATCCTGGGCCTTGGCCTTGATCGCCATGTTTTCTGCTCCGGTCAGGCTTCCGATATACTCAGGATCACACTGCATCCAATACTTCAATGCAGACAGCACCGTATCTTTGGAGTCCTCGCTGAGGGTGTCAACCATCTGAAGGATAACCGTCATGGCCTCTCTTCCGGCCGCCTGGTTGCTTCCGCCCGGCCGAGATACAGAGCGTCCCTTTAAGCTGTCCAGCATCAGGCCGCGGTACATTGAGCTGCAGAATCCCTCCACAATGTAATATTCCAGATTCTGCTGAACCTCATCCGGGTACTGCCAGGGCGTTCCGCCGATCAGGGAAGGAATCTTCACTCCGCCCTTCATAAATTCAATCCCGTAAGCACCGATATATGGCACGTTGTCGTGATCCAGATAGGAGCCGTCGGGATAGAAGCCGCTTGCGTACCCCTCTGAAGCTATTTTGGAGCTGTCCTCAACCTCCTGAATAACAAATGTTCCGGAGGAAGCGAGCATTCCCAGATATACCAGCTCATTGTCTTCCCTGAGAGCGCCCAGACCTACAGCCGTGGTAGAGCAGTCGATCAGGTTTGCGCCCTGGTTATTTCTGTAGCCCTGTGCATGGGTGCTGGCCGTCCCGATAACGCCCTCGTGGTACGGATCCGGCTGGAAGAAATACAGTCCTTCGGTGTATCTCATGATCTGTTCCTCTGTCAGGCTGTCATAGATTAATATCAGCAACGGAATCAGATCCTTCGGCACTCCGATTTCCCAGGTCCACCAGTTGTCCGTCTGGCTCTTGGGCGCATAACATTCCGTGCACAGATAGTCCAGAATATTGGTCATATCGCTCAGCAGCGACTGGTTCTGGTAATACTGGCTGCCCTGCGCCGCATAGGCCTTTGCCATTGAGAGAACCTTCTGGATAGCCGGGCGGAATTCAATCGCATCATCCTCATAGTCGATATCTGCGTTTCCCGCAGCTCCCTCATCGGCCGGCCATGGAATATCCGGACAGCTCTCCTGTCCCTTATATGCATAGGAGTTCCATGCATTCTGTGCCCCCTGATTGATGGAATTTAAGATTTCTGTACCGCCCTCCTGGGATGCCAGATTGGTTCCGATCAGAGATTCTTTCCACGCCTGGCGGATCTTAGCGTAATCTGCCGCAGACGCCTGGGGAAGATCTGCCGGATCCTCACGCATAATCTCTACTTCATACCTCTGTTCCTTTCCGGTGCCGTCTTTGGCAACCAGAACTACATTTCCTTTTTCTTTTGCCGTTATGATGGCATTCCCATTTGGAAGGGTCTTGACGGCCAGCAGATGGGCGGCGCTGGTATCTCCGGCTGTTCTCGTCCCATCTGTCTCGCCTTCCTGCAGTTCTCTCTTGATCTGGCTGCTTCCTACATTTCTCAGATAGGTTCCGTCAGCCTTTAAGAATTTAGCGCTCCAGGTGATATCTGATGCAAAACCGGCCGGTTTTTCTACCTGCTTATCCTGTCCCCGCACGATAGTGATCGAGTCGCCCGTCACAATATCGGGGAGATTGTAGGCTACATTCAGAGTCACCGGATCAGCCATCTTTGACGTATCCAGCTTCAGATACAGCTGGCCGTTGCTGATAGAAGATTCCGTCAGCGCCCCGTTCTGGCCGGTTTCTGTTACCTGGGTCGCATTGATCTCTGCTGTCAGCTCAATATAGCCGGAAGCGCCTGTGCTGGGTTTTGCGACGGTAATCTGGGCGATTCCGGTCGCATCATCCTTCTTCAGGAGAATGGACGCCGGCTGCTCTACCGTCAGATCTGCCACCGAATTGGCCACTTCCATCTCCTGGTTCGTCCACTTGTTTACGGCCAGAGTTCCCTCCGAGCTGTTCTCTGCCGCCTGTATTGCGCTGGTGTTATACAAAACCGTGTTTTCCGTTGCTGCGGGAATGCCATTGGAAAATTCCGACTGCTGGCCGCCGGCTCCCAGTGTATAGGCGTAAGCGCCGTTTGTCGGCTCCACCCACAGCTCAAACAGTTTGGCTGTCCCTTCTCCCTTAGTGGGGAACCGGTACCAAACCTTCGAATTTGTAATGGTATCTCCGAATACATAGCTCCACTGAAGGGGATTTCCGCTTCCCGTCAGATCGGAGGCCGTCATCCAATTTCTGGTATGGATTCCCTGAGTCGGGGTGTCCAGGACGCTCTTCCAGCTGTTGGTAGCGTGTTCTGCCGCCGTGGCTGTCAGAACCACCCTGTAGCCGCTCCACGGATTCGGGAGTCCAACCTTGGTGCGGTTTGTCACCGGGACATTGTCTACCACTGTGATCACCGTGTCCTGACTTGTCCCGGTATTTTCGATCCCCGCCCCCAGCAGCAGCACTTCATCCTCAAACATAAAATAGGACTTGACGCCAGACAGTTCCCCGGACAGCTCGATTCCGGAAGCCCCCACGGCGCCGTCCCTGGTGCTCATAGAAGAAGCAATCTGAACCGAAGCTGAGCGGGTGGTTCCGTCTGTCTGCAGAAACACGGTCTCTCCTGGAACCAGGTTCTCCTGAACCGTATTCCATGCCTGGGCCGTATTGCTGTTCTTGGAGAGCGACAGCCCGCCCGAATCCAGATCCAGCTCTGCCGCGTAGCTGCCATTGGAAATGCTGACCCCTGAGTCCCCGCTCTGAGGGAGAGCCTGGACACTCATAAGGTTGCCCATTGTCATGGCTGCGGCCAGGGTAAGACTGAGTCCCCGGCGCATTTTCCGTCTCAATTTCATACTCATCCTCCTATCCCCGTTCTGTTAAATTTTTAGTGCAAATTCGACAGAACAATATTATTTATGGCGATTATATCGTAAGATATTTACATCTTCGATATCTTTTCTTTATAAATTTTTGTTGTATTTTTATATTATTTATCATATTTGCATAGAAAAATTATTTGACTATTACAAGAAGCTGCACACTCAACCTTATGACTACAGACACCAGACGCTTCGCGCAAACGCACATCCCTCGGAGCATTCTAATTTTCTGAAAAACGCAGTTTCCCAGGAAATAAAAATACCCCGCCTGCGCTGCCTCAGCGGCAGCCAGACGAGGTATAAAAAGGGGAGGATAAGTAGTTAAATTTCTCTTTTGTTTACACTCATAGTATGGACCAGCTCCGGAATTTTATACATGAAATGCAAAAAAATAAGGCGGATATCGAATTTTTCTTTCCGATATCCGCCTTTAAACTATCTCATCCATTGGACCGTAAAACCTCTCTTTTCTGATTTTCTCTTTTGGATGTTTGCTCTGCGGCCCTGCAATTAGGTTTCGTGTTCGAGAGTGCACTACCAATATTAGCCGCTTTGCTTTTTGTACCCTTTGATCGTTTTCACGACCGGTACGTCATCTATATGAAATTTTTCCTTTTTCCATCTCCTCTTGCAATCTCACCCATACTCATTGTTTTCATTTCGTTATTTATCTGGCTGCGATACCGGTTTTATCCTTTTATAACTGCTTTGTATAAAAGTCCGTTCCTGCGATTTGTCCTGAGATATTTTAATGATCCTTTACGGGCTTTTTGCTTCGGTACGATGGTTCCCTGACCACTTCTATCTTTTATCAGATAAGTTGGTCGCTATTTACGTTTTCGGTGGAATCTACCTCCTTTTTATTTTGTAATATATCTTTTTGATGGTTTTAGTATACCTCTTTCTCGCAGATTTGTCAATGCTTTTTGACTTATTTCTTATTGTTTTTTATCTTTTTAACTGTTGTTTTATTTTATTATAATTGTTTTTATTTTTATACACTTTTTCTTTGTTTTTAAGGCAAAATATCATATATTTTCTGTCTATTCTTGCAAATTAAACTGCATCTGTTTTCGGAAATCTTCTTCGCACCCGGCGCAGGCATACTAAATGCGCCAAAGCGGTAATTGCCCAGGATACGGGGTAAGACAGATACAACACCGTAAGAGAATGGAAGGCAGCAAAAACCGTAAAAATCCAGAGAACCCGGATTCCGCAGGCCCCTGTCAGAGATACTGCCATAGGAAGAACAGAATATCCCATTCCTCTCAAACTCCCCACCAATGTGTCCATACATCCGCAAAGGAAATAGGTCGTACAGATAATTTCCATCCTTAAAATACCATAGGAAATCACTTCCGGATCAGTAGAATAGATCCTTAAAAGCTCCTGGCCTCCGGCCAGAGCCCCCCATCCTAAAATAAGCCCTGTTACTGTCACCACTCCCAGACAAACTGCAAGGATCCTGTTAAGGCGGCTGAATTTCTTTGCTCCGATATTCTGACTGGTAAAGCTTAAATTAGCCTGATATACAGAGTTCATAGCCGTATACACAAATCCCTCGATGTTTGCAGCAGCCGTATTTCCTGCCATGGCAATGGAGCCAAACGAATTGACCGATGACTGAATCAGCACATTGGATACCGAGAAAATTGCTCCCTGCATCCCCGCCGGCAAACCGATTTTTATAATCTGCATCAGTTTTTTCTTATTAATCGACAGCTTTTTCAGATGGAGTTTTAAACCTCCTTCGCTCTTCATCAGGCAGCGCACGATCAGTGCGGAAGAAATACACTGTGAAATGACTGTGGCCAGAGCGACACCGGCTACATCCATGTGGAAACCGATAACAAACCACAGATTCAGAACAATATTGACTACTCCGGCCCCCGCCAAATAGTATAAAGGTCTCTTGGTATCGCCGATAGCTCTGAGAACCGCGCTGCCAAAATTGTAAAGCATCACTACCGGCATACCAACAAAGTAAATCCTCATATAGAGAACAGACTTGTCAATCACATCGTCCGGAGTTCCCATCAGCTCCAAAAGCGGCCTGGCTGCTGCTATTCCCACTACCACCAAAATACAGCCGCTGATCAGACTGGTCAGGATAGCTGTGTGAACCGTCTCGCTGACCTCCTTCTCTTCTCTGGCGCCGTAATGTTTGGCTACCAATACGTTGACACCGATAGAAAGCCCTACAAATAAATTAACCAGCAGATTGATCAGGGATGAGGTAGAACCTACTGCAGCAAGAGACTGACTGCCGGCATATCTTCCCACCACAATTACATCGGCCGCATTAAACAATAGCTGCAATATACCGGACAGCATCAGCGGCAGAGCGAACAAAAGCAGTTTTCCCAGCACTGGACCGCTGCACATATCGATCTCATAGGACTTCTTCATCCCGTCTTCCCCCTGTATCTAAAAAATTTCACATATTTTTCTTCAAGTAAAAAGATCTTGCAAATTTGGTCTGTCAGATCTGAAATTAAAGGGCTGTTTTCCTCTCTGCCTGACGGCAGGGAAGGCAAACAGCCCCATCTCCTCCTTCTTTTTCCATAAAATTGATAGGACTCCACCTGCTTAGAGGCCTGCTTTTCTAATCAGATTTTATGTACTGGGCCGCTTAACGCGGCAAGGAACCCAAGACAAACCAAGGTCTTAGAACCGGAATTTATCTTCCAGCCAATTTTTCAGCTCTGCAATCGGTACCCGAACCTGTTCCATGGTATCCCGATCGCGAACTGTTACCGCCTGGTCGTTCTCAGAGTCAAAATCATAAGTAATGCAGAACGGCGTACCGATCTCATCCTGCCTTCTGTAACGCTTTCCAATATTTCCTCTGTCATCGAATTCGCAGTTGTAGTACTTGGACAGTTCCGCATAAATCTTCTCCGCCCCCTCATTCAGCTTTTTGGACAGGGGCAGGATTCCTACCTTCACCGGAGCGATAGCCGGATGGAAATGGAGTACTGTACGTACATCTCCCTCTCCAATCTCTTCCTCATCATATGCAGAGCACAGAAAAGCGAGAGTAACGCGGTCAGCTCCCAATGACGGCTCAATTACATAAGGAATATATTTCTCTTTGGTCTCGTCATCAAAGTACATCATATCCTGACCGGAGGTATTCTGATGCTGAGTCAGGTCGTAATCCGTCCGGTCTGCAATTCCCCACAGCTCACCCCATCCAAACGGGAAGAGGAACTCGATATCTGTAGTCGCTTTACTGTAGAAGCAGAGTTCTTCCGGCGAATGGTCTCTTGCTCTCATCTCATCTTCCTTAATACCAAGAGCCTGCAGCCAGTTGATGCAGAACTGCTTCCAGTAGGCAAACCACTCCAGGTCAGTCCCCGGTCTGCAGAAAAACTCCAATTCCATCTGCTCAAACTCTCTGGTCCGGAAGGTAAAGTTGCCGGGCGTGATCTCATTGCGGAAGGATTTTCCGATCTGGCCGATTCCAAAGGGAACCTTCTTTCTGGAAGTCCTCTGGACATTCTTAAAGTTTACAAAGATCCCCTGTGCTGTCTCCGGCCGAAGATACACTGTATTTTTTGCATCCTCTGTAACTCCCTGGAATGTCTTGAACATCAGGTTAAACTGGCGAATATCCGTAAAATCATGCTTGCCGCAGCTTGGGCAGCAGATCTCATGTTCATCGATATATTTCTTCATCTCTTCCTGGCTCCAGCCGTCAATGGGGCTGTCCGGCTCGATACCCTTCTCCGCCATGTAATCTTCAATAAGCTTGTCAGCGCGGAATCTCTCTTTGCATGATTTGCAGTCCATAAGAGGATCGGAAAAGCCTCCCAAGTGGCCGGACGCCACCCAGGTCTGGGAATTCATCAGAATCGCGCAGTCTACACCTACATTGTAGGGACTTTCCTGAACAAATTTCTGCCACCAGGCCTTTTTTACATTGTTTTTCAGCTCAACTCCCAGGTTTCCGTAATCCCAGGTGTTGGCAAGACCCCCATATATTTCTGAACCAGGATATACAAACCCTCTGGATTTTGCAAGTGCCACAATCTTTTCCATTGTCTTTTCCATCTTTATCCAACCTCTTTCATTCGCTTTTTCTATATTTCCGAAGGTATGCCGCCATTGCGGTCCAACCATTCTGTTATTCAAAAATTACAGCTCCGCCGCCCTCCGGCAGACGTACCGTTCTGTCTCCTGTCACTTCCGCGCCATCCGTCACATACAGAATCTTCCCGTCCGTCTGCACAACAGCCGGCCCGTCTGTCTGCACCAGCGTTCCCTCGCTTGCGGCCACCGCATCAGCGGAAACCTTTTCTCCGCTGCCCGCCTTCTTTAAAGACTGCTCTATGCCGGTTGCTTCGGATACATCGGACACAGTCAGTCCGGTAATCGGAATTCCTGCTTCTGTTCCAAAGTTTACCAGATCCTCACTGCTGGCGTAATCCAGAATCATGACGGCCTGGCCTTCCTCTATTTCACAGGATCTGACAGCCACTGGAAGCTTTTCCTGACCTTCCTCATTAACCGCCTTGGCCTGGCCAATCTTTTCTTCATTATAATCTGACACTGCCTGTTCAACAAACGTTCGCAGCTCGTCTGCGCTGTATGTTTCCGGACTGCATGCCTCTACGGTCGCAGTGGAAAGAGTTCTGTCCTCCGATACATAAATGGTATTTTCCTGGGGATCAAAGCCGTTTCCTGCGATTTTGCAGCCGCCTAAAAGCAGAACCAACCCCAGCGCTGCTGTTAGCCTTACCTTTTTCATAATCTCCTCCGTGCCCTTTCCGCCTGAACTGTTATCGCGTATATCATAACCTCTTTCCGGAATATTTTCAATACCCTCATTGGAGAATGGTTTCCAAAATTTCCAGGGACTTAAAGCTCCGGTCTATATAGCGGCGAATGTTCTCTGCCACACAGTTCTCAAACTCTTTCAGAACCTGGTCCGTCACCGTAAAACGGTAAAGCTCCCCTATCGGGGACAGTACCACGTATTCCCAGGTATAGGCGGCAGAATCACTGACAGGAAAGGGCGGCTGTTCTGTGTATTCTCCGTTGACGACCATGGCCTTTAGTTCAAAAATCCGCCGGACCAGCCGGTTGGGGATTGCTGGCTTTTGAAGAGCCCGCAGAGACTGGTATACCAATTTCAGCATCTCAGTTCCATCCATGTTCTCCCTGGAATAGTAATCACTGACCTCCAGAAAATAAGAACCGTAGCAGGCTGCCTCCATATCCGCAGCAATTTCTTCAAAATAATTGGAAATCTCTGCGGAATGTAAGGTGTATGCCTCTCTCCCCTCATAAAGGCGGAAGGTACCGAATGCAAAGATCCGGCAGGCTGCCATCAGGGAACTGCCGGGACGCCTGGCGCCTCTGGCAAAAGCGGTAATCTTTCCTCGCTCCCGTGTTAGGATTACCAGCCGCCTGTCGTATTCCCCTGACGGCGACGATTTCATTACCATCCCTGTGGCTGTGACCGTATCTCTCATCCTTCGCCTCCTACAGATCCTTCCCGCTGTAGCCGTAATTCTTCATCAAAATGTCGCTGTCTCTCCATTCTCTGCGTACTTTGACCCAGAGCTGAAGATTTACCTGAACCTCCATCATCTTCTCAATCTCCCGGCGTGCGGCGCTTCCAATCCGTTTCAGCATAGCGCCCCCTTTTCCGATGATGATTCCCTTATGGGACTCCCGCTCACAGATAATCGTGGCTTCAATGTCCATGATCCCATTTTTCCGCTCCTGCACCTTTTCGATGGTAACCGCAATCCCGTGAGGGATTTCATCATCCAGCAGCCTGAGAGCTTTTTCCCTGATCAGTTCCGCAGCGATCTGGCGCATGGGCTGGTCCGTGACTGTGTCTTCATCGTAAAATTCCGGGCCGTAGGGCAGGTATTGGAACATCAGCTTCAGCAGAAGATCGGTATTCTTTTCCTTCAGAGCAGACACCGGGACGATCTCTGCAAAATCACACACATCTTTATAGGCATCAATGTAGGTCAAAATTTCTTCCTGGCGTTTTACCGTATCAATTTTGTTCATCACCAGGATAACAGGCGCCGAAGCTCTTTGTAGCTGCTCCGCAATATGCCTCTCTCCCGCACCAATAAAAGTGGTCGGCTCTACCAGCCACAGGATCAGATCTACTTCTTTCAATGTATGCTCTGCCACATTGACCATATACTCCCCAAGCTTATTTTTCGCCTTGTGGATTCCCGGGGTATCCAGAAAAACAATCTGTCCTCTTTCATCTGTATAGACAGTCTGGATCCGGTTGCGGGTCGTCTGAGGCTTATCAGAAGTGATTGCAATCTTCTGCCCGATCAGATGATTCATTAAAGTGGATTTTCCGACATTGGGCCTTCCGACCAGAGTGACGAAACCAGACTTTTTCTGATTTTTCTCCATATATTTTGCTTCTCCATTCTTTCGTATCCTGCGGCTTATGCTCCGAAAAGATTCTTTACCTCGCCGAACAGGTCTTTATCCGCCTTTACTTTTTCTTCGTTGCCGATTACGCACAGACTTCCGGTATCCAAGACCGCCTGTACATATGGTGCCAACGCTCGGATATCCTCCTGGCTGGCAGAGAGGATTTCATCTCTTTCTTTCTGAAGCATTTCCTCCGTCACACCTGACAGGTAAGCGGATAATCCTCTGGAACCCTTTATAGCCGGAGTCAGAGGTGTGTCCACATCGCTGATGGCCCCGATGACATACTTGGTCATATCCCTCTCGTCTACAGTAAACTCTCTCAGATACTGAGGAAGCCCCTCATAAATCTTGTTTGTCTCAGCCAGGTTGGGGTCTCTGTAAGATACCAGATACCCTTCACCGGTGCGGCCAAAACCGCTCATACAGCCGTATGCTCCGCCCTTCACTCTCAGGTTCAGCCACAAATAGTCGTAATTCAAAATGACTTTCAAAATCCTGAGAGCCCCGGTATAAATCAGGCCGGAATTTTTAAACGTACCGCACCTGGCCACGTAATTGACCTGGGATGCCGTCTTAAAGCCTTCATTTCGATTTCCCGCTTCAAAAACAAACGGATGGACCGGCGCGGCCTTTCCAAATTTTTTCAGGAGGGCTGCAAATTTTTCCAGTTCTGCTGGCAGCAGGCTGTAGCCCTCCTGGTCTGCCGTGTAGCTGACTAACAGATTGTCCGGAACAAACAGTTTCTCCGCTGTCTCTTTTAATTTTTCTATCAGCCTTTTTCTGGCCTTTTTATCGGATTCATATTCTTTTGCGGTTTCTTCCAGGAACTGATAAAATCCGATTCCTCCCGTTATATCATTATAGCTGGAAGTCGGCGAAAAATAGGAGGTAGCTCTTGCCACTGCCGCAGAGTGGGAAGCATTTTCCAGCTTCATCCTTGCCCTGGAACGGGTCTCCGCCAAAATCTCTCCCAAGCGCTTCTCGTCTTCCAATTTTGATCTGGTCAAGATTTCTCCTAAAATGTCAAAGCCAAACCCGATCTTATCGTAAAGCACTTTGACACATGCAGAGAATACACCAGTAAAATCCGCCGGATCCTTCAGATTCGGATAGGACGTAACAGACAGGCTTACGCCGCCGCTGTTCAGATGAATCTCACTGGTCAGGTCCCCGTAAGTATAATGCTCTGTATCTACATAACCCAGAACAGCTTTCAGCAATCCGGCGTAGGGCAGTTCCTGGGGTTCCAGCCGGTTCGTGTTAAATAAAAGCTGCAGATAACCGATTCCGGCAGTAAACAGATCGTGATGAAGAACCGGGATTCCCCCTTCTTCTTTCTTATCCCAGTAAATTTTCTCTCCCTCTCTGCCTATATCCTCTCTCTTTAACAGCGGAATCTTGGCCAAATCCTCCTGGGGAGACGGGGTTCCCTGGTATTCCTTCAGGGCCTTTGTCTGAGCCGACAATTCTTCCAGCTGCGTTCTGGAAAGTCCGGCTTTTTTCTCTGCCAGCTTTTTGGCCAATGCAGCGTCTTCCTCTGCGGTCATGTTCTTTTTGGGCTTTACTGTAATCACCGCCTCAAAAGGATTGTCCAGCAGATAGTCTTTGATCAATTGTTCAAAATACCCTTCATCCACAGCCTTCTTCAGAAAGTCGAAGGTCTCCTGGTAGCACAGATGCATCATGGGATCCCCGTCATACAGCCAACTGTCCATGGACCACAGGCCATACATCAGTCCCTTGGGCGCAGAGCCATAGTCTGCCTCTCTGTAGCGAAATTCATAGTAGTTCATCCCCGCCAGAAGGCTCTTTCTGTCAATTCCCATATCAGCCAGACGGCGAAGGGTTCCTTTTACCACTGCCAGAAATTCTCCGCGCTGCTCTGCATCTGCATTTTTGGCGATAACCGAAAAATACGGCTGGAGAATTCCGTTTTCGTATCCGCCCAGGACATCCTGCCCGATCCCTGCATCGTAAAGGGCCTGCTTTAACGGAGCGCCTGGGGCGTCAATCAGTGTATATTCCAATATCTGGAAGGCCACATACAGCTTGGGATCCAGGTCCGTTCCCACCACGGTATTGATGGACAGGTACGCTGCATGGTCCTCCGGCTCCCCGTCTGTAATAGAATAATAAATCTCTTTCTCTGCCGGGGCGGTAAATGGCGTTTGGAGATGGATCTGGGAATCCACCTCTTTCCTCTCATATTTGCTTAAATACTCTCTGTCCAGCCAGTCCAATTTTTCAGCCATATCCATGTCTCCGTACAGATAAATGTAGCTGTTGGATGGATGATAATAGGTACTGTGGAACTGAAGAAACTGTTCGTAAGTCAGGTTGGGGATCTCCGCCGGATCTCCGCCGGATTCGTTTCCATAAGCCGTATCCGGGAACAGAACCTGCCGGGTCACCCGGTCCAAAACTCCCTCCGGTGAAGAAAAGGCACCTTTCATTTCATTGTAGACAACCCCATTGATCGTCAATTCACCGTCAGGATTCTCCAGCTCATAGTGCCAGCCCTCCTGCATAAAAATTTTGGGCTCCCGATAAATATTCGGATGGAGGACAGAGTCCATATACACATCCATCAAATTCTGGAAATCTTTATCATTACAGCTCGCTACCGGGTAAACGGTTTTGTCCGGATAGGTCATAGCGTTTAAAAAGGTGTTCAGGGAACCCTTCACCAATTCCACAAAAGGATCTTTTACCGGAAATTTATCAGATCCGCACAGAACACTGTGTTCCAGAATGTGGGGCACACCCGTGCTGTCTGCCGGAGGCGTACGGAAGCCAATGGAAAATACCTTGTTGTCATCGTCATTTTCCATTAGAAATAATTTGGCCCCAGTCTTTTTATGTTCCAGGACTGTTCCGAGAGAATTCATTTCCCGGATTTCTTTCTGCTCTATAATCCGATATGCTTCTAAGTCTTTTAATGTCTTCATTCTTTCCCTCCAAATCTCTTCAATTTCGTACAGCCAGCTTCCATGTGCGCTTTTCGCAGTCATTCCAGCGTGGTTACATGTTTCCCATCAACCTGTCTTTAAATACTGCCAACGCCTCACGGACGCAGGAATGTATAAATAAAATCGGGTCAGACGGCGCAGAAATTCCCACTGCATCCTTAATCCCCCATTTCTGAGCAATCTTTTTGGCACGGAAAATATGGAAATCGTTGGTCAGGATCCCAATTCGAGTCGGCTTGTCCGGCGCTGTCACATAGCTTCCGGAAGGAAGAGAAATGAGGTTCTGCGCCTCTTGCCTGGATCTTTTTCTCTCCGTCCTGTCGCTTTCTATGACCAGACGGCTGTAAGCGATATTTTCCACCGTGCTGGTAGAATTCGTTTCTAATAGAATTTTATCCTGCGGTATACCGTTATATACCATATAATCTCTCATTGCTTCCGCTTCAGAGATTGGTTCATCCGGCCCTTTGCCTCCGGAGAGGACAAAAATGGTTTCCGGATTGTCCTGAGCATACTCAATCGCCTTATCCAGCCGCTTTTTTAACGAATTGCTGACGCCGTCAGGCCGAACCTTAGCCCCCAGGACAATCACGTAGTCCAGTCCCGGTTCCTCAGAGCCTGCAGCCCCCAGAAAAATCATGACTTCAATGGAAATAAAGATTGCCAGGCAGGCAAGGCAGAATGTCACTACAGATACCGGTATCCAGAGCGGAATTTTTTTCCTATGAAGCTGATAAAAACGGCTTCCCCAGGACAGTGCCCCCAGAAAAACAGTCAGTGCTCCCCACAGCCATGCAGAAGAAAATCCCGCATATACCACAAGCACGATTCCATATGCCGCACATAAAAGCGCACACAATCCCAATACCACAGTCAGCATACGAATCCTCCTCCTTTATGATTTTCCGTCCATACGTCGAAGCGCCTCCAGAAGCCCTTACGGCTCCCGGCGGCGCAGAATATCATAAATTCCTGTCTCCTGGTCAAGATCTATCCACAGTTTTTCCCTGGGATGAGGAGCACTCTCCCTGGAATTTCCCTTCTCATCAAAAATTCCCTTTACCAGAGCAGCAAGGTTCTGACCATTGGGCTTCATAATCTCAATCGTCTCTCCAACGGAAAATTTATTTTTCTGTTCAATACAGCAGCGCCCCTCGCCGTCAACTTCCTCCACTGTTCCCAGGTAGGTATACTCCTTTGCATAAGTACTGTTGCTGTAAATCTGGGCATCACTGTCCGGCTTTCCAAAATAAAAGCCGGTAGTAAACTCGCGGTGGGTACACTTGCCAATTTCTTCTTTATACCACTCCATATTGTTCTGGTAGAGAGCCGGATCTTTCAGGTAATCGTCTATGGCCTTCCGGTAGGTTCTGGCTACCGTAGCCACATAGAGAGCTGTTTTCATCCGTCCCTCTATCTTAAAGCTGTCAATTCCTGCCTCCAAAAGCTCCGGAATATGCTCAATCATACACAGATCCTTGGAATTGAAGAGGAAGGTTCCCCTTTCATTCTCATAAACCGGCATGTATTCTCCCGGCCGGGTCTCTTCCACAACGGCATACTTCCATCTGCAGGGGTGAGTGCACGCCCCCTGATTGGCATCCCTGCCCGTAAAGTAATTGCTCAACAGACAGCGGCCGGAATAGGAAATACACATTGCCCCATGGATGAAGCTCTCAATCTCCATATCCTCCGGAATCCGGCTGCGGATCTGACGGATCTCTTCCAGGGAGAGTTCCCGGGCAGAGACCACTCTCTTTGCGCCAAGCCCATGCCAGAACAGGTAGGTTCCGTAATTAGTATTATTCGCCTGAGTACTGATGTGGATCTCCATCTGCGGAAGGATTCTCTTTGCAATCGCAAATACACCTGGATCCGAAATAATCAGGGCGTCCGGCCCTACTTCCTTCAATTCTTTGAAATACTCCTCCACGCCAGGTAGATCCTGGTTATGGGCCAGAATATTAGCAGTCACATAGACCTTTGCCCCTCTTTCATGTGCAAAGGCAATCCCCTGGCTCATCTCGTCGTTGGAAAAATTTTTAGCTTTTGCCCGGAGGCCAAAGGCCTCCCCGCCGATATACACAGCGTCTGCCCCGTAAACCACAGCAGTCTTCAGCACTTCCAGGCTTCCCGCTGGTATCAATAACTCTGTCTTTCTCATATGCATCCCTTTTTTACACTGATTGCCACTCCGTCCCCTATGGGAACAATGGCGGTGGTCAGATCCGGATGGTGCTTCAGGCAATACAAATACTCCCGCATCCGGCTGTGGATGGTCCGGTCCCGCCGTTCCACGGAAAACCGGGACTCCAATACCGTTCCCTCCTGAAGGATGTTGTCTGACATCAACATTCCTCCCGGAGACAGAAGCCGCAGCACCTGAGGCAGCCAATTTAAATACTGCCCCTTGGCGGCATCCATAAATATAAATTCATAAGGCCCTTCCAGTTTCTGCAGGATATCTCCGGCATCTCCCTCGATCAGGTGAATCCGTCTTTCTTCTCCCGCTCTCTTAAAATTCTCTCTGGCCTGGGGAATCCTTTTTTCGTATTTTTCTATGGTAGTAATCACGCATGCCTCCGGCATTGCCTGAGCCATGAGCAGAGCCGAATACCCGATCGCCGTCCCCACCTCCAAAATAGCGGAAGGTTGAACAGCCGTCACCAGGGTCTTTAAAAGCGCTGCCGTTCCCGGTCTGATAATGGGAACGCCCTCCTCCCTGGCTGTCCGGGCAATCTCATCACACAAGCTGCCGTGGCCGCTTTCCAGCGAAACGATATAATCTTCTGTCCGTTCCCTCTCTGTCATTGGCTTTCTTCCTCTTCCGGCAGTGTACTGAGTTCATCTAAAATATCCCTGGAAGTCATTGAGGTGTTCAGCACATAATCACCTGGCTGAATCTCATAGTCGTAGATGATAGCCTGTATGATGAAAGAATACTGATTGGAAATCAGCCCTTCTTCCTCCAGATCTTTTCCCACGGCCCGCACTGTTTCCCCGGATTCTACTGTAAAGTTTTTGTCATGGCCCGGAGCCTCTTCCACTGAAGAAGCATAAAAAATCTCATAGCCAAATTGAAATCCCTGTGTCACACCTTCATAAATTAACAGAATCGCCAATGCATAGATAATCAGCCGGAAGCAGATTCCAATAATCGTCGATGTGACTTTGTTGATTTCTTTTGTCGTTTCGCTCATAATGAATTCCTCTTTTACCTGTCCACAATCCTACACTTCCATGATAATCGGCAGAATCATCGGACTCCGTTTCATCCGTCTCCATAAGAAGTCGCTCAAGCTGTCTTTTATGATCGTCTTGATCTTGCCCCAGTCTGCTATGTGATGATTCAGGCAGTCTGCAACGGCTTCATCTACCACCGTCTGAGCTTCCTCCATCAAATCTTCGGACTCTCTTACATAGACAAATCCTCTCGATACAATGTCAGGCCCTGCCAAAAGCTGATTGCTGTGCTTCTCCAGGGTCAGAACTACCACAATAATACCATTCTGGGCCAGGTTTTGTCTATCCCGCAGAACAATATTTCCCACATCGCCTACTCCAAGGCCGTCAACCAGAATCCCGCCGGCCGGAACGTGGTCCACCACATTGCAGGTCTCTTCATTTAATTCCAGCACATCTCCAGAATTTAAGATAACGATATTTTCCTGCGGAATCCCCATCGCCTCAGCGACACCCGCCTGGGCCATTCTGTGGCGGTATTCCCCGTGAACCGGAATGGCGTAAGTGGGATGTACCAGAGAGTAGATCAGTTTGATTTCTTCTTGGCAGGCGTGGCCTGATACGTGAGTATCCTGGAAGATCACCTCCGCCCCTTTCATGGAGAGTTCATTGATAACCTTGGACACTGCCTTCTCATTTCCCGGAATTGGGTTGGAGCTTAAGATTACCACATCTCCCGGCATGATGGAGACTTTCTTGTGAAGGGAGGATGCCATTCTGGACAGTGCCGCCATAGACTCTCCCTGGCTGCCGGTGGTGATCAGAACGGTCTGCTCTTCCGGATAATTTTTAAGCTGTTCTATGTCAATTAACGTGCCTTCCGGAATGTTGATATATCCCAGCTCGCTGGCTGTCGTAATCACATTGACCATGCTCCTGCCTTCAATCACCACTTTCCGGTTGTATTTATATGCCGAATTGATGATCTGCTGCACACGGTCCACATTGGATGCAAAAGTCGCCACAATGATTCTCCGGGTGGTATGTTCTGCAAAAATGGAGTCAAAGGTACGGCCCACAGTCCTTTCGGACATGGTAAAACCTGGCCGGACAGCATTTGTACTGTCACACATCAGAGCCAGCACACCCTTTTTCCCCAGTTCAGCCAAGCGCTGCAGATCGATGGGATCTCCAAAAACCGGAGTATAATCGATCTTAAAATCTCCTGTGTGAAGGATAATTCCCGCCGGTGAAAAGATCGCCAGAGCAGAGGCGTCTGCGATACTGTGATTGGTCTTAATAAATTCCACCCGGAAGCAGCCCAGATTTACCGACTGGCCATGTTTCATGACCTTCCGCTTGACAGTTTTCAGCATACCGTGTTCTTTTAATTTATTATCAATCAGTCCGATCGTCAATTTTGTCCCGTACACCGGCACATTGATCTTCTTTAAAATATACGGCAGAGCGCCGATATGGTCTTCGTGTCCGTGGGTAATCACAAACCCCTTGACTTTGTCGATGTTCTGCTCCAGATAAGTGACATCCGGTATTACCAGATCGATCCCCAGCATGTCATCGCTCGGGAAGGCCAATCCGCAGTCTACGATTACAATACTGTCCTCACACTCGAAGGCTGTAATATTCATCCCGATCTGCTCCAGCCCTCCCAGAGGAATGATCTTTACTTTTGCCTGACTGGTATTTTCTTCTTTTTTTCCTCTTGGAGCCGTTCTCTTAGCCCCAACTTTCTTATCAGCAGCCTGTGCGCTCACTGCCGGAAGCTGCCTGCTGCCGTCTGTTTTTATCAATTCCTGTTTTCTCTGGGGCTGCCTGGCTTCCTGCCTCCCGTGAGCCTGTCCTGCCTGCCGCGGCCCTCTGGATACTTTTCTCGGACGGGGTATACGCTTTTTTTCCGTTCTCTCTGCCCCACCGAATCCTTCTGTCTTTTCTGTCTGTTCTGTCTTCAATCATTTACCTCCTTATTGTTCAAGATCTACATCCATGTCGGAAATCAACTGGGAAAATATCGGGTATAAACAGTCCAATTCCTCATCCTCTTCCACAAACACGTACACTGCATCCGCCTCTTCAGGTCTGGAAATGTCTTTCAGAATGTAACATTCCCCATCCTCTTCATCGGCGCTGTCTGTCACCAGCAGATAATTCCGCCCATTGATCCTGGTTTCTTCCAACACAAAAAAATCCACCATGCTCCCGTCTTCCGTCTGCATGGAAATCTTTCCCTCTTTATTCATTTATGCCTCCCATAGACTGCCAATCCAGATAATTCTGAAGAATAATAGCAGCCGCAATTTTATCTACCACAGCTTTCCGGTTTTCCCGGCGCACCCCGCTCTCCATCAGCACTCGCTCTGCCGAAACGGTACTTAACCGCTCATCCCAGAATACCACCGGAAGACCGGTTCTTCTTTCCACCATGGCGGCAAATTCTTCCGTCTTTTTCACCCGGTCGCCTGACGTATTATTCATATTTTTAGGATACCCTAAAACAATCCGGCCAATCCCATATTCTGCAGTCAATTCCGCAATACGTGCAAGGGTGCGGCGCAGTTTATTTTCCTCTTTTCGTGTGATTGTCTCCAGCCCCTGGGCAATGATTCCCATTTCGTCGCTGACGGCAACACCTACCGTTTTTGAGCCGTAATCAAGGCCCATAATCCTTTCTCTCTCTGCCATTTCCTTTTCTCAGCCGAAAAGGGCAGACTGTCCCCTTACTGATATGAAACGTTACAGTTCAGGCGGCAAAAATCCCCCGTCTGAACTGTATTTCAGCTTCTCCGTTCCTTATTTGCAGAGAATTTCCATATAAAAGGACAGCAAAACCAGTTGGTTCATCACCAACTGTTCCTCATCCCTATGACCGGCCATTTTCCTTTCTCTCCCGGAACCATGCCGTCGCTGTAATTTTCAGCGCCAGTGCGGGAGTCTGCCTCCCTTCACTGACACTGTTTCCACCGAAAAAGCATCCCGTTCAACTTAGCTTTGTCTCAATATATACCGCCATCAGTTCTTCCAGAATCTCATCTCTCTCGACCTTCATGATAAGACTTCTGGCGCCTTTATGACTGGTAATGTACGTCGGGTCACCTGACATAATATAACCAACGATCTGATTTATGGGGTTGTACCCCTTTTCGGTCAGGGCAATATAAACGTCTCTTAAGACCCTGCTGACTTCTATCGGAGCCTCCTGAACCGGTTTAAAATATTGTGTATTTTGAATATCGCCCATCTTCATCCCGTCCTTAAATACTATTCTTTTTTATTCTAAACCAAAACTGTTGTTTCGGCAAGCCTCTATTTTCTAAAGTTTTCCTAAAGCAGAGCCACTTCATCTGTAAGCATTTTTTCTGGAATTCCTGTCACAATCTCACCGCGGCAGCCGTTTTCCACTGCTATTCTTACATACTCTCTGGTATGGCCGGTCACATACCGCTTTCCGCCGATCACCTCTGGTTCTTCCAAAAGGGCCTCGCATTTTTTGCCGAGGAAGGACTTTCGGTATTCCAGAGACATCTGCCTCTCCATCTCCAAAAGTGCTTCGCTTCTTGCCGTTTTTACAGATTCCGGAACCTGATCCGGCATCCTGTCGGCCCGGGTACCTGCCCGACGTGAATATTTGAAGATATGCATCTCGTAAAAATGAACTTTCTTGAGGAATTCTCTGGTCTCTTCAAATTCTTCTTCCGTTTCTCCCGGAAAACCTACGATCACATCCGTAGTAATAGCGGGATTTTCAAATACCTCCCGTAGGATCCGGCACCCCTCCAGATACTCTTCCGGCGTATAGTGGCGGTTCATTCTCTTCAGAGTGGCCTCACATCCGCTTTGCAGAGACAGATGAAAATGCGGGCACACCTTCGGCATTTCTTTTAATGCCTGTGCAAACTCTCTTGTCACAATCCTCGGCTCCAGGGATCCCAACCGGATCCGCTCTACGCCTTCAATGCCGTGCACCAGGCGAACTGCATCCAGAAGATTCGTCTCTTCCCTGAGATCTTTCCCGTAGGAGCTGAGATGGATACCTGTCAGGACAATTTCCCGGTATCCCTTCCCGGCCAGAGCCTTCACTTCCTTCTCAATATCCGCGATCTCCCGGCTGCGGATTCGCCCTCTGGTGTAAGGGATAATACAGTAGCTGCAAAACTGGTTGCAGCCATCCTGAATTTTAATAAAGGCTCTGGTATGATCCGAAATCCGGTTAATATGAAGATCTTCATATTCTCCGGTATGGGCAATGTCAATTACATAGGAGCCTTTCTCTCCTCTTTTTTGTTCAAAGTAATTTTCCAAAATAACGGCGAGATCTTTTTTCTTATTATTGCCAATAATCAGATCTACCCCCGCATCTTCTTCTAATCGCTCTGCCGCCGCCTGAACGTAACATCCCGCCGCCACTACAACAGCCTCGGGATTTTTGGCCTTTGCTCTGTGAAGCATCTGGCGCGATTTTTTATCTGCCACGTTCGTTACTGAACAGGTATTGATCACATATACATCTGCCTTGTCTCCAAAGTCTACGATCTGGTATCCGGCATCCTCTAAAATCTGCTGCATCGCCTCTGTTTCGTATGCATTTACTTTGCAGCCCAAGTTATGAAGAGCCGCTGTTCTCATTTTCCCACTCCTATCTTTCTCGATTCGTTTTTTCTTCCTAAAAAGGTCAACGTTCCAGTACAATTTTTGTTCCCATTTTCATGCAATCTACCTATTGACTTTTAGTCCCTACCTCTGTAGTATTAGAGATAAAGGATTGAATGTTTTGATTACAATAAATACATAGCAACGAGGAGGATTCGTTTCATGAGAACCGTTCATATTTCTTTAAATTCCATCGACAAGGTAAAATCCTTTGTCAACGATCTGGCTAAATTTGATGTGGATTTTGACCTGGTTTCCGGCAGGTATATTATCGATGCCAAGTCTATCATGGGAATCTTCAGTCTGGATCTTTCCAAACCTATCGACCTGAATATCCATGCCGAGAGTAACATCGACGAGATTTTAAGCACCCTGTCTCCCTATATTATTGATGAACAGTAAGAGATATCTATAAATCTCAGCGTCCCGTCACCGGGACGCTTTTTATTTGTTATGAAAGTTCTGTCACCGGCACCACACCGTCTCCACAGTAGTGATTGCCTGCTCTACCAGCTCATCGATCTTTTCCTGCAGGTTTTCTTCCGACCTGCGAATAATTCCCAGATTAGGCTTCGTCACCGGGTGTTTTGCCACAAAAATTGTGCAACAGTCTTCGTAGGGCTGAATCGATGTCTCGTAGGTCCCGATCTTCTCTGCGACATCCACGATCTCCTGTTTATCAAACCCGATCACCGGTCGAAACACTGGCATACCGCAGGCGTCATCTGTAGCAGCCAGGGACTGCATTGTCTGGGACGCCACCTGTCCGATGCTCTCCCCGGTTATCAGCCCATGACAGCCGCTCTGTTCGGCCAAACGCTCTGCTATCCGCATCATGTAGCGGCGCATGATAATCGTCAGCTCTTCGTGAGGACACTGGTCGTAAATATAAAGCTGAATATCCGTGAAATTTACAATATGCAGTGGAATCGGCCCCGCATACTGAGCCACGATCTTTGCCAGATCCACCACTTTCTGCTTCGCCCGGTCGCTTGTATACGGCGGAGCATGGAAATATACGGCCTCGATCCTGACGCCCCGCTTGGCAATCATGTATCCGGCCACAGGGCTGTCGATTCCCCCTGACAAAAGCAGCATCGCCTTTCCGTTGGTTCCCACAGGCATTCCGCCCGGCCCCGGAATGATCTCAGAAAAAATGTTGATTTTGTGGCGCACCTCCACTCTGAGAAGAACATCCGGATTATGGACATCCACCCTGGTCTCCGGGAACGCTTCCAGAATCAGCTCACCTAAATCCCGGTTCATCTGTTCCGATCCCACCGGATACTGCTTGTTTGCCCTGCGGGCCGCCACTTTAAAAGTAAAGCGCTTATCCGGATAAACTTCATCTACGTACTGCTTTACCTTTTCCTTTAAATCTTCATAACCTTGATCCTCGACCTGAACCATCGGGCAGATGGCAGCTATCCCGAACACTTTCTTTAAAGCCTCTACCGCCTCATCATAGTCAAAGGGCTTGGAAGCCTGGGCATAAATCCGCCCTGATTCTTTTGAGACCAGGAAGCCTCCTTCTGTCTTTTTCAGCGCCTGATTGATTTGTTTAATCAGGGCATCTTCAAACAGGTATCTATTTTTCCCTTTGATTCCAATCTCTGCATATTTAATCAAAAATGACTGATATTCCATTTTACCTATCCTCTCTGGTAACGGCGCAGAAGCGGGAGCAGCTCTCTCAGCGCGCCAATGCAGCCGTCAATCTCTTCTCTGGTATTGAAAATACCGAAGCTGAAACGCAGCGTTGCGTCCAACAGTTCTCTCTTTAATCCGATTCCTTTTAACGTTCCGCTGATAGCCGGATGATTGGACGAACAGGCCGACCCGGATGAGACATAAATTCCTTTATCCTCAAGGGCGTGGAGAAGAATCTCGCTTCTGATCCCCTCAAAACTTACGCTGGCTATCTGAGGAGCGCTCCCCTCACCCTTGGGGCTGTTCACACACACACCGTCCAATTCCGAAACATTGTCAATAAAATAATCTTTCAGGCCGCGAATGTAGGAGATTTTTTCGTCAAAATCCGTATAAGCTTCCTGGGCCGCCAGCCCCAGCCCCGCGATACCCGGGACATTTTCTGTGCCGGAGCGCATCCCACGCTGCTGTCCTCCGCCCAAAATAAGGGGTTTTACCTTTGCCTTTTCGTTAATATACAAAAAACCCACTCCCTTTGGCCCATGAATCTTGTGGGCGCTGACAGAAAGGAGATCGATTCCCATTTTCTTCGGCCAGATCCGGTATTTTCCGTAGGCCTGTATCGCATCCACATGGAACAAAGCCGAGGGGGCAGCCTCCCTGACAATCCGGCCGATCTCGGGGACAGGCTCCTCCGCCCCTATTTCATTGTTTACAAACATAACCGAAACCAGAATCGTATCCGGCCGGAGATTTTCTTTCAATTCATCTAAAGAAATATGGCCCTGGGAATCCACATTCAGATAAGTGACCTCAAATCCCTGCTCCTCCAGCATAATCAGCGGGTTGTACACCGAGGGATGCTCGATTCGGGTCGTAATGATATGCTTTCCCGCTCGCCGGTTTGCCAGGGCTGAGCCGATCAGCGCCAGATTGTTGGATTCTGTTCCGCCAGATGTAAATAAAATCTCCTTTGGCTGAACCTTCAGAGTTTTCGCCACCTGATCTGCCGCCGCCTTTACATAATCCTCGGCCTCTTTTCCCTTTCTGTGCCTGGCTGACGGATTTCCGTAATCCTCTGTCATGACTTTTACCACAATGTCTTTCACGCTGTCCAATACCCTGGTGGTAGCAGAATTATCAAAGTAAATCTCCTTCATTTTGTCTCCCTGTCTTTCTTATGACCGAAATTGTCCTGATACAGCAGTCAGAAAGCCCCCTCCGCCTTCATCATCAGCAGAGAAAGTATGGCAAGTCCGGCAGTCTCTGTCCTCAAAATCCTTTTTCCCAAGGAAATAGGCTGTATGCCCGCCTCCCTGGCCTGCCGGATTTCCTCTTCATCAAAACCGCCTTCCGGTCCGATAAAAATCCCCACAGAGGTTACCTCCCCGGATAGAGCTGCCAGTTCCCGTCGGGTGGCCTCCATCCCTTCTTCTTTTTCGTAAGGAATCCAAGCCCGATCCAGAGAAGCTGCCCACTGCAGGGCTTCCTGAAATCCCAGAATTTTCCCCACCTGGGGAATACGCCCCCGGCCCGACTGTTTGGCTGCGCTTTCTGCTATAGCCTGCCAGCGTTCCAATTTGGCTTTTTCTCTCTTTGCATCCAGCTTGACGACTGTATTTTTTGTTGCAACCGGAATCACCTGGTAAACTCCCAGCTCCACCGCTTTCTGGATAATCCATTCCATCTTATCCCCTTTGGGAAGCCCCTGGAATAAATAGAAGCGCATCGGAAGCTCTCGACTTTCCTCTCTTGACAGGATCTCGGCCTCCACCTGCTTTTCTTCTATAGAAAGAATCCGGCAGCGAAAGTCCTCCTCTGCAGAGGTTGTAATAAGCAGTGTCTCCCCTGCCCTCATCCGCAGAGCGTTTTTAATATGGTTCACATCCGACCCGGTTATGGTGATACGGCCATCTTTGACCGCTTCTGACGATATAAAAAAGTGGTGCATTCCTTATTTTCTCCTGGCTGTTATGCTGACCCATTCGCCCTGACGGGTCACTTCCAGCACCTCAAACTCTTCGTTTCCGGCAAAGGCCTCCAAAACGGCCTCCTCTTTCATATTAATAATTCCGGAAGTGATAAAGACTCCGCCGTGCTTGATATGCACCGGTATCTCTTTCTGCAGCAGAATGATCACATCTGCCAGAATATTAGCTACGGCAATGTCATACTGCTCATAGCCGGCCCATTCCTGCACCTTCTGATCATCAATAATGTTCCCCTGAAGGACGCTGAACTGTTCCTGGGAAATACCATTAGATTCCAAGTTTTCTTTCACTGCAGTTATCGAATTCTCGTCCAGATCCGTACCCTGGACTTTTTTTGCTCCCAGTTTGAGCGCCGCTATCCCCAAAATCCCGCTGCCGGTTCCTACGTCCAGCACTCTGCTTTCTTCTGTCACATACTTTTGAAGCTGGCGTATGCAGAGCTGAGTTGTCTCGTGCATTCCGGTTCCGAAAGCCGTTCCCGGGTCAATCTGAATCAGGAGTTTCTCTTTATGCTCATCTGGGATCTCTTCCCAGGTCGGCTTAATCAAAATATTGTCCACTGTAAAAGGTTTAAAGTACTGTTTCCAATTATTAATCCAGTCCTTATCCTCCGTCTCTGATGCGGCAATCGTTCTCGCTCCTAAATCAGTAAAAGCAGAAAGCTCGTCCAGCCCTTCCTGAACCCTTTCCAAAACCTCTGCGGCATCTTCCTCTTCATCCAGATAGAAGCTAATCTTTGCCACACCGTCATCCGGTCCCAGATCTGGCAGAATATCGATGAACATGCCTTTGGTTTCTTTCTCCGTCAGCGGAATCTTGTCTTCGATCTCTATTCCCTGAATTCCGATCTCATCAAACATACTGCTGATCAGGTCAACAGCCCCTGTCGTAGTGGTCAATGTGAATTTCTTCCATTTCATAAGCCATTTCTCCTTATAATCGTGCATGGTTCATCATAGCATACTTTCTTTTCCCTGGCAAGTCAACTGTTTGCCTGCCCATAAGCCATCTTCTGCAGGGCTGTACCCTGTCTTTGACCGCCGTTCTAAAAAATCTTAAAAATTTTTTATTTTTTTGCAATAAAATATCTTTTATCTGCATTAACTTATTGAACGGATGAAAATGCTTCTGCCACAGGGTGCAGAGGGATGGCAAATCAAGAACGAAATTCCTTGATGCATTACATTCCATCACACCGCCAAACCGATGTTTCCTGCCAGAGGATTTTCACTATTACAAACTAACGGCAATTAGATTTTGTAATCCAAGAAAGTGGAGTGCCGCAATTCCCGGAGAGGTATGCGGCACTCCACTTTTATATTTTCTCCAAAATTTCCTTTAATTCTGAAACGCATTTTAAAAAACGTTCCGTCTCTACCTGAGTCAGGTGCTCAAACCTGTCTTCAAGCTGTTTCCTTACATAGTCCTTCTCTCTGTCAATAAACTCCTGTCCCTGCTCTGTAAGCTGTACCAGAACCAGTTTCCGGTTACTGTCGTCCGAGCACCGCTCTATATATCCTTCTTCCACCAGAGGGGCTACAATTCTGGTTGCCTGTTCCCTGGAAACAACAATGCTCTCGGCCACCTGACCCATGGTCAGCTTCTTTGGGCCCGCCAATGCCATCAGGGTATAGAACTGCTGACGGGTCAGATGCGGTTCCCGTAAGTCCAAAGCGTTCCTGAGAATTTTTTGACACGAAAAGAATGCCTCAAATAATGCAGTCGTACTAATCTCATTGGTCACCCTGTCCATTGCTCTCCTCCTAATCCTTATTATAGCGGTTTATTCACATATGTCAATCATTAACTTTTGCTAATGGTTGACAAATATCAATTAATGGTGATATACTGTCTTTATTGGATTAATTTTTAATAAAAAGGAGGACTACTATGGCAGATTACCGTTTATTTGTAGAAGAATATGCCGCCAATCAGCTCAAAGAATGTATTGGGCACAACACCATCAATCCGGTTCTTTTTTCCGAATATGGCGTGAAGCGCGGTCTGAGAGATAAAAACGGAAAAGGCGTTCTGGCGGGACTCACAAATATTTCCCTTATTCAATCCCGCAAAGAGGTTGACGGCCAATCCGTTCCCTGCGATGGCAAACTCTTATACCGGGGATATGATATCCGAGATCTAGTAAAAGGATTCCTGGATGCCGAGCACTTTGGATTTGAAGAAATCTCTTATCTTCTCTTGTTTGGCGTTCTTCCCACTGCTGATCAGCTAGCTGAATTTCAGGATATTCTTACCCGCAGCAATTTCCTCCCCACTAATTTCGTACGTGATGTCATTATGAAAGCCCCCGGAAAAGATATTATGAATTCCATGACAAAAAGTGTTCTGACCATGGCTTCTTACGATGACAAAGCATCCGACAATTCACTGGAAAATGTTCTCCGTCAATGTCTGGCACTAATCAGTGTCTTCCCCATGCTGGCAGTTTATGCATATCAGGCGTACAATCATTATGAATGCGATGAGAGTCTTTACATCCACAGACCCGATCCTGCTCTTTCCACTGCTGAAAACTTTCTTCGCCTCCTCCGTCCGGATAAATCTTACACTGCTCTGGAGGCGAAGGTACTGGATTTAGCACTGGTTCTTCACATGGAACATGGCGGCGGAAATAACTCCACCTTTACAACACGCGTTGTCACCTCCTCCGGTTCTGACACCTACGCGGTTATCGCAGCGGCCCTCTCTTCCCTGAAGGGTCCTAAACACGGCGGTGCCAATATCAAAGTTGTAGAAATGATGGCGGATATTAAGAAACACGTTTCCGACTGGTCTGACGAAGACGAGGTGCGCGCTTATCTGGAAAAAATTCTCCACAAAGAAGCCTTTGACAAAAAAGGCCTGATCTACGGCATGGGGCACGCCGTTTATTCCATTTCTGACCCCCGTGCTCTGATCTTTAAGGCCTTTGTTGAAAAGCTGGCTAAAGAAAAAGGCCGCAATGAGGATTTCGCCCTCTACTCCATGATTGAGACAATGGCTCCCAAAATCATTGCCGGGGAACGCGCCATCTACAAAGGTGTCAGCGCCAACGTAGACTTTTACAGCGGTTTTGTTTACAGCATGCTGGATATCCCAACAGAACTGTTCACCCCCATGTTCGCCATTGCCAGAATCGTCGGCTGGAGCGCTCACCGGCTGGAGGAATTAATCAATGTTGACAAAATTATCCGTCCGGCTTACCAGAGCCTTCTTTCAGAGGAAGCTCTTCCCTACGTAAAACTGGAAGATCGGAAGTAAATCTGAATTCAAAAAGGCGTCCGATCCGCTTCTGCGGAACGAGCGCCTTTTTTATCGACTAATTCTCAGATTTCTCTGCATTCTATTACCTGATGGGCAGTCTCATACTCTCCTGGCCGCAGGCTTCTGTCTTCGTATTCCCCCTCTCCTCTCTGATTGTCATACGGGTCATTCCGAATCCATCTCATCGGGGGACAGAATGGCTGCTGAAATTGGGACACAGCAGGCATGCGGAAGGGATCCAGGTTTCCAAAGTAAAATTGCCGTCTCTCCTCGTTGCCCTCCCGGTATGCGGTTCCGCCGAAGGAACAATCTGCGAAAAGCCAGCCATAGGGGGCAATATAAAATTGCGCCCAGTCGTGGCTGCCAGCAGATAGAGGCGTCACATAGAGTCCTGACTGCCAACGGGCCGGCACTCCTGCGATACGGCACATTGTGATAAACAACAACGCCTGAAAACCGCAGTCGCCCTTCCAGCCGGAAGCCACATACTGAGGAATGTCCGGAATCGTAATGTAGCTTCTGACAAAGGAATACATCACATGAGAAGTTATGTAGTCGTATATTCTCTGAGCTTTCAGAAGGGGATTCGTCTCCTTCCCCACCACTTCTCCGGTCACCTGTTTCAGGTACTCGGTAAAGCGGATATGAGGGAACTCCTCCTGGAGATAGAAAGAAAGCTGGCTGTCCGAAACCCGGTCTGCCTCCGGCCTCTGATATTTCATATGAGTCTCGTAAGAAAACTCAATGGAATACGCCTGGCCTGGCTGGTGGACCGTGTGGAAACACACAGTTCTCTGAGGATATGCAGCGTCAGCCACTGTGTACTCGTCCTCCCTAGCTGGCCGGCTGCCTTCTTTGCCTTCAATGGTAACCGCCAGCAGGCGGAAATTTTTCACCTGAGCATACTCTACAGGAATCGGCAGGTAGATTTTTATCCTCTCCCCCGGCCGTTCTGCTGTTTCTTCCAACCTCAGCGTAGTTTTGAGATGGATCCGATAGGATGCCCCTCCCCGGCTCTTCATTTTCCATAGCACCTCATCGCGAAGTTCCCCTTCTCTATTGGAACCCTTATCCTCAGGGAAAATCAGCCTTTCTCTGAACCAGGGGCGAGTTTTTACCAGATTGCTGAAAAAGTCGTCTTTAAAGTGAACCTCTCCATCAATATAGATCCATTCCGCGGCATCCTCCTCCCACAGCTCTTCCAGTTCTGATTCAGCAAAGTCTCTGACCCTTTCTTTTAATAGGACTAAGGCTTGGTCCCAGGAATAGGGATATTCACCTGGGATTCTGGACAGGATCTCCTTCTCCAGAAGCAAACGCTTTTTTAGAACCTCGGGGATATCCTTTTCCAATCTTCTGTCAATGACCCGGATGGCTCTCTGGAAATCCCCATGCCATTTCAATTTTTCAATATCTTCCGGCAGCGGGACATGCAGGCTGCAAATATCAGAATACATATTGACCTCTCCTTATATACGAAAAATAGGGAGCCGCCTTGACTGACTGCTCCCATCTCTGTTTATTTACCGAAAAAACCTTTCTTTTTGTGAGGCTCCGGTGAAGGCACGCCTCTCATCTCCTCATCGAATCTGCGAAGAGCTTCTTTTTGGGCTTCTGTCATCCTCTCAGGAACCTGAACTACCAGAGTCACATAATGGTCACCCCGGACATTCCTGTTTCTAAGGGAAGGAACGCCCTTGCCTCTCAGCCGTACCTTGGTATCGGTTTGAGTTCCCGGCTTCACTTCATACTCCACTTCGCCGTCCACTGTCTTAATACGGATAGGACCGCCCAGAGCCGCCGTAGCAAATGGAATATAAACTGTAGAAAAAATACTGGTATCCTGGCGTTTCAGGAACGGATGGTTCGATACAACTGCCTCTACCAGCAGATCTCCTCTCTCGCCTCCATTGATACCCGGTTCGCCTGCTCCAGCCAAACGAACACTCTGACCATTATCAATACCTGCCGGAATATTAACTTTAAATTTCTTTCTGACGGTCTTGTACCCGCTTCCGTAGCACTTAGGACATTTTTCCCGGATAACTTTACCGGTGCCGTTACAGTCCGGACAGGTCTGCACATTCTGCACCTGGCCGAAAAACGACTGCTGGGTATACATAATCTTGCCCTTGCCGTTACATTTTGGACAGGTCACCGGGGATGTTCCCGGCTTTGCGCCTGTTCCATGGCAATCCGGGCACTCTTCTTTATAATTGATCTCGATTTCCTTCTCACATCCGAAAATTGCTTCTTCAAACGTGATCCTGACAGCAGTCCTGACATTGGCTCCTCTCATCGGCCCATTGCTCCGGCCTCTGCTGGAACGGCTGCCGCCGCCGAAAATATCGCCAAAAATGTCGCCGAAAATATCGCCCATGTCGCCGGAGAAATCGAAACCGCCAAAGCCGCCGGCTCCGGCTCCTCCCGCGCCTCCGTCAAAGGCTGCATGGCCAAACTGGTCATACTGCTGGCGTTTTTGAGGATCGCTTAAGACACTGTACGCCTCGGACGCCTCTTTAAACTTCTGCTCTGCTTCTTTATCTCCAGGATTTGCATCCGGATGGTACTTTTTGGCCAGAACGCGGTATGCTTTTTTGATGGCTGCATCATCGGCGTCCCTCGGAACGCCTAGCACCTCATAATAATCCCTTTTACTCTCTGCCATGTCTGCTCCCTTTCATAGTTAACGAACATCCAAAAGGGGTTAGACGCCTCTTATCAGGCGCCTAATCCCCGTCTATCGCGGCTAATCCGCTGCAATGCTCAGCGCACTGTCCGGACTGCCCTGCGTAAATTAAACCTCTTTGTAATCGCCGTCTACCACGTCATCTCCATAGTTCTGGCCGCTCTGGCCTCCCTGAGCACCTGCGCCCATATCAGGACCTGCCTGCTGACCTGCGCCGGATGCCTGAGCCTGCTCATACACTTTAGCGAATAGCTTCTGTGCACTGTTCATCAGCTTCTCTTTGCCAGCCTTGATATCGCTTACCTGTGCGTCAGTCATCTGATCAACAGGCGCACGGTTGATGGCTTCCTTCAGGGCATTCAGGTCTGCCTCTACCTCTGCCTTATCATTAGCATCCAGTTTGTCGCCGACTTCTTCCAGAGCCTTCTCTGTCTGGAATACCATGGAATCGGCATCGTTCCTTGTATCAATAGCCTCTTTTCTCTTCTTATCCTGAGCTTCATATTCAGCGGCCTCTTTTACTGCCTTCTCAATATCGGACTCAGACATGTTAGAGCCGGAGGTGATGGTAATATGCTGTTCTTTTCCTGTTCCCAAATCCTTTGCGGATACATTTACAATGCCGTTGGCATCAATATCAAAGGTAACCTCAATCTGCGGAACACCTCTTCTTGCCGGCGGAATTCCATCCAGACGGAACTGGCCTAAGGTCTTGTTATCACGTGCAAACTGACGCTCGCCCTGGACTACGTGAATATCTACTGCAGTCTGATTGTCGGCCGCTGTAGAGAAGATCTGGCTCTTCTTAGTCGGGATCGTGGTATTTCTCTCGATCAGTCTGGTAGCTACACCACCCATAGTCTCAATGGAAAGGGACAGGGGCGTTACGTCCAGCAGCAGGATATCGCCTGCACCTGCATCGCCTGCCAATTTGCCGCCCTGAATAGCTGCACCGATTGCAACACACTCATCCGGGTTCAGAGACTTGGAGGGTTCATGTCCGGTCAATTGTTTTACCTTCTCCTGAGCAGACAGCATACGGGTAGAACCGCCTACCAGCAGTACCTTGCCTAATTCGGAAGCTGTAATGCCGGCATCCTTCAATGCATTCTGTACCGGAATTGCTGTTCTCTCAATCAGGTCGTTGGTCAGTTCATCGAATTTTGCTCTGGTCAGATTCATATCCAGATGCTTCGGTCCCTCTGCAGTTGCTGTAATGAACGGAAGGTTGATATTGGTTGTCGTCGCTGTGGAAAGCTCTTTCTTTGCCTTCTCGGCAGCCTCTTTCAGTCTCTGAAGAGCCATCTTATCTCTGGACAGGTCTACACCCTCCGCCTTCTTAAATTCATCGATCATCCACTGGGTGATCCGGTTATCGAAGTCATCGCCGCCCAGATGGGTATCACCGTTGGTAGACAAAACTTCGATTACGCCATCGCCAATCTCAATGATGGATACATCGAAGGTACCACCCCCCAGGTCGTATACCATGATCTTCTGTTCCTTCTCATTGTCCAGGCCATACGCCAGAGCTGCTGCCGTAGGCTCGTTGATAATACGCTTTACATCCAGACCGGCGATCTTTCCGGCATCCTTGGTAGCCTGACGCTGAGCGTCATTAAAGTAGGCAGGAACTGTAATAACTGCTTCTGTCACTTTCTCCCCCAGATAGCTCTCTGCGTCTGCTTTCAGTTTCTGAAGAATCATTGCAGAGATTTCCTGTGGTGTATATTTCTTATCATCAATGGTAACTTTGTAATCTGTACCCATATGTCTCTTGATGGAAGAGATCGTCCGTTCTGCGTTGGTAACTGCCTGACGCTTTGCCGGCTCACCTACCAGACGCTCACCGGTCTTGGTAAATGCCACTACAGACGGGGTTGTACGTACGCCCTCTGCATTCGCAATAACAGTTGGCTTACCGCCTTCCATAACTGCCACACAGCTATTCGTTGTACCTAAGTCGATACCAATAATCTTGCTCATAGTTTTTTCCTCCTAAATATGATAGACAAACTTAAATAAATTAAGTAACATTTCTATTGGAACACCGGACCGCTAATTTGCCACCTGAACCATGCTGTGCCTTACTACGCTGTCCCGGTAAGTGTAACCCTTCTGAAGTTCAGCCGCTACAATGTTCTCTCCCAAGTTTTCATCCTCAATATGCATCACAGCATTATGGAAATTGGGATCAAACTCTTTCCCTACAGCCTCAATGGGCTTTACATCCATATCCTCCAGAATCTTTACAAACTGCTTATATATCTTTTCCATTCCGTCTGCAAACGGGGTTCCCTTTGCGTCATCCGGAATAGAGGCCAACCCCCTTTCAAAATTATCCACCACCGGAAGGATCTTTTCAATCACATCCTTCGCTCCGACTTCATACATGGCGGATTTTTCTTTTTCCGTCCGTTTCCGGTAATTGTCGAATTCTGCCATCGTTCGCTTAAAGCGGTCTGTCAGTTCCTCGATCTTCTCATCCCGGGGATCTTTTTTCTTTTTGAAAAAGCCTTTTTTCTCCGGTTCCGGAGCCGATTCTTCTTCCTGATCAGATTCCGTCTGTTCGCTGCCTTTCTCTCCGTCGGAGGGCTGATTTTTTTCCGTGCATTCTTCTGCGTCTGTCTGAACGGCCTCCTGATTTTCCAGTTCGCTGCCATTCTCTTTCTTTATTTCTTCTCTGCTCACGTCTTAATCACCTTTCTTCTTTTTTAAAGGTTTCATCTAACTGAGTCATCAGATTCTTTAACGTTGTCAAAACCTTTTCATAATCCATTCTTTTAGGCCCTATAATACCAATCGTACCCCGGATTCCTTCGCCTAATTCATAATTAGCTGTCACAACGCTGCAGTCTTTCATACTCTGAACCGGCATCTCATCTCCGATATAGACCTGTATGCCGGACTCGGAAGTCTGCTCATTGGAGTTCACATCGTCAATCAGTTCCTGAAGTGCATCCTTCTGTTCAAATGTGCTCAACAATCTGCTTGCCTTGTCTCCCTCACTCAGCTCAGGATACTTAAAAATGTTCGTAGCGCCGCTTGTATAGATCTGTAGGTCTTCTTCCTCCGCCCGGATGGCCTCTGCCACCTGATCCAGTACCAGCTCAACTACCTGTCCGTGAGGCCCTGCCTCTTCTTTCAGCTTGCTGATAACACCCAGATTAATTTCCTCAATGGTAAGTCCGTTCAGCCTGCTGTTTAAAAGGATATTAAGATTCAGAACCTCCTCGTCCCGAATCGGATCCGGAATGGAAATCATCGTATTTTTTATAATATTGCCCTCTACAACCACTACCACCAGCAGCTTCTTCTCATCCACTTTTGAAAGCTGGATAAATTTCAGCTTGTTCTGATGATACCTGGGACCGCTGATCATTGCCGCATAGTTGGTATTGGAAGCAAGAAGCTGCACCAGCTTTTTCAGAACCAGTTCCAGCCGGTCTACCCGCTGAAGCATCAGAGACTTTACCTCTGTAACCTCTGTCTCCTTTTCTTCCATGATCTGATTTACATAAAAGCGGTATCCCTTATCCGAGGGAATCCGGCCGGCAGAAGTATGAGGCTGAATAATGTAACCCATCTCCTCCAGATCCGACATCTCATTTCGAATAGTAGCGGAACTGAGCTTTAAATCTGAATATTTGGAAATTGTTCTGGAACCTACCGGCTCGCCGGTTTCCAGATAAGTCTTAATGATTGCATTTAAGATTGTAATTTTCCGGCTGTCCAGTTCCATCTTTCCCATCCTTTCTAGCTCTCCGCTTCAAGTTTGTTAGCACTCGTTATTCGAGAGTGCTAATATTTACATTTCATAATATATTCCTTTCCTTACCATTTGTCAATACAGATTTTCAAAAAAAAGTATAAATTTTATAAAAGAAGTGGTAAAAAATCCCTGTACTGTCCTAAAAATTCCTTTCATCTTGACATTTAACATTTTTGTAATATAATAGTAACCATAACCCCAACACTACGTTCATTTTGTAGTAATAGTTCGGTAATAACAACGATTTTATTTTTCCCGGACTATTCGTTAATGTGAGGTATTTTTTATGAAAAGAAAGTTTGGACAGCCCCTGAAAGTACTTGCTGTCGCCGGGTTATTTTCCGTTTTTACTGCTTTTCCGGCAATGGCTGCTATACAGGGCGACATCACCAGCGTTACTTCTGATGAGATTACCGGATGGGCATGGGAAACCGGCAGTTACGATACAACCATCCCGGTGGAAATCCAGATTTTTCCTGAAGGCGAAACGGAACCTGTGGAGGTTATCACTGCCCAGGCTGAAGAATTCAGTCAGGACCTAAGCGACTCTATCGGAGATGGATGGCACGCTTTCTGTGTTCCTATTGACTGGAATGAACTGGGAGACGGAACTTTTGAGATTCAGGTTTATTCCGTTATGGGCGAGACCCGCACACAGTTAGGCAGCAGTTTTACTTACAGTGACGGCAGCGGCAGCCGGATTATTGAAGGTCCCGGAGATGCCATAAACGTCTCTGATGAAGAGATCGCAGAGGAACCCGAAGTTGCGGATGCAGAGGAAGAAACTGTTAGTGTGGGAGAATATTTGGGCACCTTTACGGTAACAGGCTACTGCAACTGTGAAAACTGTTCCGGCGGCCATGGATATACCTATTCCGGCACAGTTCCCCAGGCGAATCACACACTCTCTGCTGATCTTACCCTCCTTCCTCTGGGAACCAAAGTCATGATTGACGACATCGTATATACGGTGGAGGACAAAGGAGGCGGCGTTGACGGCAAGAAAGTTGATATCTATTTTGCCACACACGAAGAAGCTCTGGCCTTTGGAACCCAGCAGGCTGATGTTTATTTAGCCTCGTAATTCCAAACTACCTACCATTAAAATTTATACATATTTATTATTACACCCGATAGCTCACCGCTCATCGGGTGTTTTTTTACTTGACAAATCTGGAAATCTGTGTAAAATAAGAAAACATGCCTGTTATGTTACAAAAGTATTACATTTATTTATGTTATGTTACTTTTATTTTTCTATTTTATGTTACCTGTATTTGACTGCAGGCATAGAAAGAGAGGATCTTTATTTTGAGTTTATTCAGAACATTAAAGCACGCTGCTGAAGGGCTGTTTTTAGCCCTCTTATTTTCAGGTATTATTTCCTTTTCCAGTCTGGCCGCTTCCCTCCCTGGATCGCTGGATACCATCGAAGGGTCGTTGATTTCAGGGTGGGCATGGGATGCCTCCAATCCCAGTCAGCCTGTGGAAGTCACAGTAACCGTTTCCGATGCTTCTGGAAAGATCATCAGCGAAATGACTACCTCCGCAACAAACTACCGGGCTGATTTGGCGGCACAGGGCCGCGGAACCGGTTCCTACGGCTTTTCGGTCTCCATGGACTGGGCTTCTGTTCCGGAAGGAATCTATACCATTCGCGCCCTTTTAAACGGGCAGGAGCTGCCTGGAACACGCCACTACGTCAACGGCAGCGCTTCCGGAAGCGCCCGCTCTCTGGGCGTCTTTAAGATCACCGGCTACTGTCCCTGCGATGCCTGCTCAGAGGGCTGGGGTCGCCATACTTCCACCGGTGCTATCGCCTCAGCAAATCACACCATCGCTGTTGATCCGGGAACTGTCCCCTACGGCAGCAAGGTACTGATCAACGGTGTGGTTTACACGGCCGAGGACCGGGGAGGCGGCGTCAAAGGAAACCATATCGATATCTTCTACAATACCCATCAGGAAACCAGAATCAACGGGACTCAGTACCAGGAGGTCTTTCTGCTGGCATAAAGCAAAAAACTCATTCCACATTCCAAAAAAGTCAGGGCGCATCTCCCCCATCGGAGACGCGCCCTTTTTCTATTCTCCATCCAGCAAAAATTCGCTGAGAACATAATTGCTGATATCGATTCCCCAGTCTGTCAGCATAAGCCGGCTGCCTTCCTCCCGCATCAGCCCGTTGGCAATGAGCCTGTCGATCTTCTCGCCGTAAACGCTGCGGATCTTGACGCCGAACTGGGCGGTAAAATCAATATCGGAAACTCCCTTGGTCATTCTGAGTCCCAAAAACATAAATTCTTCCATCCGGGATCTTCTGGTCTGGGTCTGGACATCCTGATACAGCTTCATCAAACCGTCCCTCATAAAATCCAGCTTGAGATAGGTTTCCAGATCCGTTTCATTGGAAAAACGGGAACCTTTATAGCAGGAGGACGATCCCAGTCCCAACCCCAGATACTCTGCCCCTGTCCAGTATCCGATATTGTGGCGGCACTCAAACCCTGGCTTGGCATAATTTGAGATCTCGTAGCGCTCATAGCCCTGTTCTTCCAAAAACTCTTTCGTAATCTGGTACATTTTCCGCTCTGTGTCTTCATCGGGAAGGGGCGGCCAGGATCCTGTCTTGGAGCCGCTGCAGCCATCCTGACCATAACGTTCCCAGAAAGGTGTGTTCTGCTCAATGATCAGGCTGTAAGCCGAAATGTGTTCCGGTTTCAGCATAGCAACCTTTTTCAACGAATTTTTCCAGGATTCCAGTGTCTGGCCCGGAAGAGCAGACATCAAGTCCACATTGACACTCCAGAAGCCCGCCTGCCGCGCCCTCTCAAAGCTCTTTAGGAATTCTTCAAATGTGTGGATCCTTCCCAGGGCCTTCAGTTCTCTATTGTCGGCTGACTGCAGCCCCAGGCTGATGCGGTTGATGCCACAGCCCCGGTAGATGTCCAGCTTCTGCGGAGTCAGGGTTCCCGGATTGGCCTCAATGGTAATCTCCGCATCCGGAGCCACCTCAAAATACATGCGGATTGTCTCCATAATAGCCCGGATCATAACAGGCTCCAGTATGGAGGGAGTGCCTCCGCCAATAAAGACTGTATTCACCCGATAATCCTCTGCGGTCAAACTGGCGGCCTGGATCTCCTCTAACAACTGCCTTACGTACTCCTCCTGTACCTGGGCCAGCGCCCGGAAAGACAGGAAATCGCAGTAAAGACATTTCCTGGCGCAGAATGGTATGTGTACGTAAAGTTCCAATGGTCTCTTACTATTCATCGTCTAATTTCAATACGCTCATAAAGGCCTTCTGAGGGATCTCCACATTGCCGATCTGGCGCATTCTCTTCTTTCCTTCCTTCTGCTTCTCCAGAAGTTTTCTCTTTCGGCTGATGTCACCGCCGTAACATTTTGCCAGCACGTCTTTTCTCATAGCTTTTACAGTCTCTCTGGCTATGATCTTTCCGCCAACTGCCGCCTGGATGGGAATCTCGAACAAGTGACGGGGAATTTCCTCTTTCAGCTTCTCGCACATCTTTCTTCCGCGCTCGTAGGCAGATCCTGCAAATACGATGAAGGACAGCGCATCCACTTCCTCCCGGTTTACCAGAATATCCAGTTTCACCAGCTCCGACCTCTCATAGCCCTTCAGATCATAGTCAAAGGACGCGTACCCTCTGGAACGGGATTTGAGGGCGTCAAAGAAATCATAGATAATTTCATTTAGGGGAAGATCATATTTTAGCAGCGCGCGGGTTCCCTCGATATATTCCATTCCCAGGTAAACCCCACGCCGTTCCTGGCAGAGCTGCATGATAGCTCCCACGTATTCGGAAGTCACCATGATCTCCGCGGAAACGATAGGTTCTTCCATGTATTCAATCTCCGACGGATCCGGCAGGTTGGAGGGATTGGTCAATTCAATCATCTCGCCGTTGGTCTTGTGAACCCGGTAGATAACACCTGGAGCCGTCGTCACTAAATCAAGGTTATACTCCCGCTCCAGCCGCTCTTCTATAATATCCAGATGGAGAAGGCCAAGGAAACCGCAGCGGAATCCAAAGCCAAGCGCCAGAGATGTCTCCGGCTCAAAATACAGGGAAGCGTCATTGAGCTGAAGCTTTTCCAGGGCATCCCGCAAATCCGGGTACTTGGCGCTGTCTGCGGGATACATACCGCAGTAAACCATGGGCGTAACTTTCTTGTAGCCGGGAAGAGGCTCACTGCACGGATTGTTCTTATCCGTGATGGTGTCGCCTACCATGGTTTCTTTTAAATTTTTGATGCTGGCCGTGATATAGCCCACCATGCCGGCAGAAAGCTCCTCGCAGGGGATGAACTGGCCGGCACCGAAATAACCGACCTCCACCACTTCTTCCTCTGCCCCGGTAGCCATCATCTTGATAACCGTTCCCTTTTTCACCGTACCCTCTTTGATGCGGCAGAAAACGATGACACCCCGATAAGAGTCGTAAACAGAGTCAAAAATCAGCGCCTTTAAGGGGGCGTTGGGATCTCCTGTGGGCGCCGGTATTTTATGCACTATGGCTTCCAGCACATCATCCACATTCAGTCCAGTCTTTGCAGAGATTCTGGGGGCATCCTCCGCCTCAATGCCGATTACATCCTCGATCTCCGCCGCCACATGATCCGGATCTGCGCTGGGCAGGTCAATCTTATTGATGACAGGGAATACGTCCAGATCATGGTCAAGGGCCAGATACACGTTTGCCAGAGTCTGGGCCTCGATGCCCTGGGCTGCGTCCACCACCAGGATGGCTCCGTCACAGGCGGCAAGGCTTCTGGAAACCTCATAGTTGAAATCTACATGGCCCGGAGTGTCAATCAGGTTAAAAATGTATTCTTCTCCGTCCTTCGCCTTATAGACGGTGCGAACCGCCTGCGCTTTGATGGTAATGCCCCGCTCACGCTCCAGATCCATATTGTCCAGAACCTGAGCCTGCATCTCCCGGCTGGTCAGAAGCCCGGTCTTTTCAATGATCCGGTCAGCCAGTGTCGATTTTCCGTGGTCAATGTGGGCAATGATACAGAAATTGCGAATTTTGCTTTGGTCTATCGTAGTCGCCATATATGGTTCCTTTCTAACACGTTTATCGTCTCATCCCTTCTTTATAGTAGGGAACTCTTAAAAAAATATAGCATTTTTTTCCATTCCTTGCAACTGTCTAAAGTCAAATAGATTCTCAGTTCCTTACGTCCCCTCCAAAACCATAGCCACGATCTCCGCAAGCGGCTCCATGGCATTCAGGGCTTCCTCGTAGGTATTGGTCTGGGCTCCCACTTCTACCAGGACAGACCTTGGACGAAGGTGGAGGTTGTAGCGCAGTCCTTTCAGATAGATCTTCCTTGTATACCCCGGATACCAGGCCGCGGCTTTTAGCTGCAGTTGGAAACTGAATGCAAGATTGTCATCCCTGTAGGGGTTCGGAAGATATTCCACCGGGCCGTCCGGCGTCTGGCTCAGTCCGTTAAAAAACATGATCTGGGCCGTCGGCTTTCCGTTCACTTCCGTAACCAGATGAACATTTTCTCCTACGCCATCCCGGTGAATATCCAATATCACCTGAATGTCCGGGTTTTCCTGGAGGATCCCGGATATCCCTTCCAAGGCGTAAGTATACGCCTGATTTCTGTCCAATTTTCCGTCTTTCAGATCATAAACACTCCTGTCATGGAGGACGCCGAACCCTTTTGCTTCCAAAAGCTCTGTCAGGTAATCTCCCACTGCCACAACATTTTCACCCGGCCCGGAATCGGCAAAGGCTTCCTGAGAATGGGTATGGTAGATCAGAATCTGAGGTTTGGATGCATCCTTTTCCAGAGTAAAGTCCTTTTCCAGCATGGCTGCAGCATTCATCATGTCCCGCCCTGCCGTGGTAGATGTGTGGACGTTGTAAAAGTTCTTCATCAAAAAGTCGTAATCTGCCAACTGCGCCAGGCTGTATATCTTCCCCGGCGCGCCATCCGGCGCATAAGCCGCCTTGGAAAGTTCCCCCTCCAAAGCTGGCGTCTGCGATTCCGGATTTCCCTGATTGCCATCCCCTCCGCTGCCAGCCAATGCCTGACCTTCTGTTTCCTCCGGATTCTCCTCTATTAAATAAGAATGTTCTATGTAAAAATCCCTGGCTGCCAGATAATCCCGGTAGGCTGGATCTGGTTCTTTCCAGTCTTCCTGATTTTCCTTTTCCTGCATTTTCCTTTGGTACCAGGGATTCAGACTGTCCAAAAAGTTCAAAACAGACCAGTCCTCTCCTTCTCGCTCATCCGACTGACGGCTCTTGATTTTCTGATTCCAAATAAATTCTACCCATTGATCTGCCAGCTTCCGTCCCTCCGTCTGCCACGTCCGTCCTTCATTTTCCCACTGAAGACACAGAAGCAATAGTTGTTCCCTTCCTTTTACTGCTCCCAGGCAAATCAGCAGCAGTCCCAAAAGAACCGCCATTCCAACCCTTAGGCACCGATTGAAAACTCTCTTTTCATCCATGACATCACCGACCTTTTACCAAGGTATGCGAAAACAAGGGTGAAATGAACCTGTCTAATGGAAAAAAGCTGATTAAGGGAGAAACGCCTGATGGATTGCCTCTGAAATCGTATAGCTTACGGCTTTTACAGTCTCGTCAATATCCGGAGGAGTCACATAAAAAGGACCGAACTCCGGTTCCAGCAATTCCTGGATCAGCCGGTACTGCTCCTCGGCCTCAAGGCTTTCCAGATAGTTCCCGGCTCCTCGGGTAGAACTGTCATTTTTCAGCACCCGTATCATGGCCTGAACCGTATCCTGAACAATAGCCGCTGCACCGACCACCGTAGGGACACCAACAGCAAGAACCGGAATGCCAAGAGTTTCCTCTGTCAGCGCCCTTCTGTGGTTTCCAACTCCGGAACCGGGATGAATCCCCGTATCAGTAAGCTGAATCGTAGTTCCCAGCCGGCGAACGCTTCTGGCCGCCAATGCATCGATGGCGATCATC
>CAJFOF010000067.1 GCA_904395885.1 uncultured Lachnospiraceae bacterium | reverse complement strand
CTGCTTGATCCCGCCTCCAAAACGGCTGCCTATCCCCGCCGCCATGATCACCAGCGTTGTCTTCATAGTTTTGCCCTCCTTGAACATTTTAAGTACCTCTCTAAGCTCGTGAGATACCTCGCTAAGAGGCCAGGTATGACTCGCACTAAGCTCGTGAGACACCTCGCTAAGTGCTCATAGTATATCATACTTCGGGGGACTTGACCAGAATAACTTACCCAGCGGTCTCCCTAATGAATTTTTCTGACTCAGGGAACGAAGTTTCCTGTTAAAGTAAGAAAAGCCCCGGCCCGGTTTTCCCCTGCCTGGACTCTCTGTACGCACATAACTGTTGCTATCTCCGTCTCAACGGTCTGAAATTAAAGTTTCTAAATACATTATATTAAGTGCGATTTATCAACCGTTTTTCTTGTCTTTCCAAAAAATTCACATTATAATAAGGTCAGTGCATAAAAAGATTATCTCAAATAACCTTCGCTTTAGACTTTTAATTTTCCAATTTTTTTGTTGTTTTTCGCGAAGTATCTTTTTATAATAAAATATAATATCCTTATGCTGACAATATGCGACTCTTTTTGCCAGCATAAAGATAGCTAGACTTGTATTACAAGGCGGTGATTTTATGAATCTCAACAACATTGAATGTTTTTTAGCAATCGCAGAGCTGCAAAGTATTTCCAGAGCTGCCGAAAAACTTTATCTATCTCAGTCCACAGTAAGCCACCGGCTGAAACTTCTGGAGAAAGAGCTGGACTGTGAATTGATCGACCGCGCCCAGGGGCAGCGCAGTAGCCTTCTCACGCCAAAAGGAGAAGCCTTTCTTCCCTTAGCCCGGCGCTGGCTCGCCCTCAATCAGGATACAAAAACATTTAAAAAAGTTTCTCTTTTTCCTTCCATAACCGTTGGCTGCGTAGACAGTCTGAATATATTCTTCTTTGACGAATTTTACAGCCAGATGCTGGCAGATGAAGTGCCCATCAAACTCCACCTAAAAACTCACAGTTCACCAGAACTATATAAAAGAATGGAGGCAAACACGATTGATGTCGCCTTTACTGTCGAACATATACGGTCAAAGGACATCGTCACAGAGCCTATCTTCAGAGAAGATCTGCTTTTAGTCTGTCCTCCCGGCTACCTTCCCGAAGGCCCTGTTCATCCGAGTTCCCTGGATTCTGCTGAAGAGCTGCTGATCGACTGGGGGACAAATGAATTTCAATTATGGCATGATCACTGGTGGAGTCCTAATATCGCTCCTTTTCTCGAAGTAAACGCTCCCTCTTTTGCAGTTCCTTTTATCTGCAAAAATAATTGCTGGATGGTCGTTCCAATCTCCATTGCCAATCGGTGCCGCCAAAATTATAACCTGGAAGTTCACACGCTGCTGGATCCCCCTCCTCAGAGAATCTGCTATAAACTGGCCTTCCGCCATCCCCGCTCCAGCCATCCGGAAGCCGAACGGATCTTCAACTCCTGTCTCAGCAGGTTCTTGGCTTCCATTCCCTGGATCGATATTTCTAATTTAAACAGCCAAAACTAGATAGTTTCTCCAGCGGGCCTGCCCGTCAAGCAAACAGATGGCAGGCCACCTGATGTCCCGGCTCCAGCTCTTTAAAATCCGGACGAACGGTTTTGCAGATTTCTTTGCAGTATGGACATCTGTCGTGAAAAACGCAGCCTTGAGGCAGATTAACCGGATTAGGGATCTCCCCTTCCATCTTCATCGGCGGAACGATAGGCTCTTCCCCAACTGTCGGCACTGCGGAAAACAGCAGTTTTGTATAGGGGTGAGCAACATGCTCAAACACATCCCGCTTCGTCCCCATCTCTACAATCGTCCCTAAATACATGACTCCAAGCCGGTCGCTAATATGGCGAACCACCGACAAGTCATGGGCGATGAACAAGTAGGAAAAGCCATATTCATCTTTCAGATCCATCATTAAGTTTAAAATCTGCGCCTGGATCGAGACGTCCAGCGCAGATACCGGTTCATCGGCGATGATAAACTCCGGTTCTACCGCCAGCGCCCTGGCAATCCCGATTCTCTGTCTTTGTCCTCCTGAAAATTGATGGGGATATCTCGTTGCCTGTTCTGGTCTGAGCCCCACTTTTTTCAAAAGTTCCATGCATTTTTCTTCAGCTTCCTTTTTATTCGCAACCACCTTATGAAACAGCATGGGTTCCATAATGATGCTTTTAATTGTCTTCTGAGGATCAAGCGACGCGTAAGGATCCTGAAATATCATCTGCATCTTCTTTCTGTATGGGAGCATTTTCTCTGATTTCAAGCGGCTGATATCTTCCCCGCCATAGTAAATGCGGCCTGAGACCGGGTTCAAAAGGCGGATGATGGTTTTTGCCGTGGTGGATTTGCCGCAGCCGCTCTCCCCCACCAGACTGAAAGCCTCCCCAGGATAAATATCAAAGCTCACTTTATTAACCGCGTGAACTGCCTTTTTTTCACGCACCAATTTTTTATCTTTCCATTTAAAGCTGTCTAAAAACCCCTGATTTACTTTAAATTCCTGCACAAGATCTTCAACCTGGACTAATGGTTTCATCTCAGCACCTCCTTAGTAATCAATACGCGGGAAATGGCATGCCGCAGAATGATTGCTTCCCACTGTTTTCATTTCCGGTTCCCTGTTGCGGCAGACGTCTTTGCACCCCTTGCATCTGGGTGCAAACAGACAGCCCGACGGCAGATCATACATATTAGGTACCATTCCAGGTATAAAGTCTAATCTGTCCTGTTCTTTCCTCAGCCTGGGGATAGAGTCCAGGAGCCCAATCGTGTATGGGTGGCTTGGTTCATTTATAATTTTATCTACAGGTCCCTGCTCTACAATTTTTCCGCAGTACATCACAATAACCCGATCCACCATCTCTGAGACAACAGCCAGATCATGGGTAATCAGAATCAGAGATGCCTGCCTTTCCTGAACCAGCTTTTTCATTAATTTCAATATTTGTGCCTGAATCGTAACGTCAAGGGCCGTTGTAGGTTCATCTGCAATAATCAGCTTCGGATTGGCTGCCAGAGCGATAGCTATTACAACCCTCTGGCGCATTCCGCCTGAAAATTGATGAGGATATGCTTTTAACTGTTGTTCTGCGTTCGGAATTCCCACGGCATTTAGCAGCTCTATACATCGTTTTTTTCTCTGATCCTTATCCATTTGAGGTTCGTGCAGAATCAGCATTTCCTCAATTTGCTTTCCTATCGTGTACAATGGATTCAAACTTGTCATAGGGTCCTGAAAAACCATAGAAATGTCTTTTCCTCTGATCTTCGTCATCTCTTTTTCGCTGGCTGCTGTAATGTCCTTTCCCTGAAACCAGATCTCATCAGCCTGAACCTTTCCCGGCTCTTCTATGAGTTTCAAAATAGAAAAACAGGTTACAGATTTTCCACTTCCAGATTCTCCAACTATCCCTAAAATTTCTCCTTTCCCCAGAGAAAAAGAAATTCCATCCACCGCTTTTACAACGCCTTTAAAAGTATGAAAATACGTTCTCAAGTTTTTTACTTCTAATAATTTTTCCTGCATTTTCATTTCTCCTCTATTTTAGTTTTGGATTTAACTCGTCTCTGAGGAAATCGCCCACCAGATTAATTCCAAAGACCAAAAGCATAATATAAAGTCCCGGAAATACGGAAGTCCACCACATTCCGCTGAATAGTACATCGAAACCGCTTTTTACCAAAAGCCCCAGCGACGGCTCTGTAACCGGAACGCCGACTCCTAAAAAGCTCAGCGCCGCTTCCGTTAAAATAAAGTCTCCCATCTGTATCGTGGCAAGCACGATCACAGAAGAAACAACATTGGGCATCACATGGCGAACAATGATCAGGAAGTTGGGCAGCCCCATTGTTTTAGACGCTTCTATGTACTCCATCTTTTTGACCGAAAGAGTGGCTCCTCTTACAGTCCTCGCGTATGTTACCCAACCGACGCAGACCAGCGCGATCAAGAGTTTGTCGATACCCTGCCCCACTACAGACAAAATAAACAGCGCTATAAACATAGACGGAAACGATAGCTGAATGTCAGCTATTCTCATAATAACGGCATCGATGACGCCCCCAAAATATCCAGAAATCAGCCCCAAAGTCGTCCCAATCAGACAGGCACAAGTCATTCCGCAGATACCAATCGTCAGTGAACTCACGCTTCCATAGATAATGGCACTAAATATATCTCTTCCCTGGTTATCTGTTCCCAGCGGGAACTGCGGAGAACCGCCCTCCATCCACATCGGCGGCAGATACGCGTTGGCCAAGTCAAGCTGTGTTAAATCATAGGGGTTCTGTACTGCCAAAAGCTGCCTGCCGAACAGAGCTACAAAAACAGCAATCACAATGAACAGCGTCCCCACCATAGCTGGAATATTATGCCTATAGCGAAAAAATGTTTCTGACTGAAAAAATCCCTTTATCTTCTTTCCCATAGTATCACCTCAATTCAATTCTAGGATCAATTATTGTATAAATGATGTCTACTACAAAATTGATTCCTACAAACATGACAGAGGTTATCATTAAATATGCAACGATAATGGGTCTGTCCGAACGGTAGATTGCATCAATCAAGAGCTTCCCCATTCCCGGCCATGCAAAAATCGTTTCTGTAATTGTAGTAAATGCAAACATTTTTCCAATATTTATTCCAAAAACTGTGACTACCGGAATTAGGGCATTTTTCAAAGCGTGGTGAAACAGCACATTTTTCGATGATACTCCCTTTGCACGGGCAAACTTAATATAATCCTGCTTCATATTTTCCCTGATCCCTGTACGTGTCAGCCTCAATATCGTGGCAATGTATGCTAGTGACAGCGTAATAGACGGCATTACCAGGTATCTCCAGCCGCCTTTTGCAAATATACTCAGTTCCAGGCCCAGCACATTGACTGTGCTTCCTCTTCCAGATGCCGGAAGGACACCGTATTGAACAGAAAAAATATATATCAGCATCATTCCAATCCAAAATGTCGGCAAAGAAATTCCTAAAATAGAGCCTGTCATAATCAGTTTGCTGATCCGGCTTTTGGGAAAAGCTCCTGCAAATACACCCAAGGGAATCGCAATTATCAGGGTCAGAAGAGCTGTTATGGTAACCAATTCCAGTGTCGCCGGCATCCGCTCCGCTATAAGCTGCAGGACAGGCTGTTTATATATATATGAATTTCCAAAATCTCCTCTTATAGCATCCTTTAAAAAGTTAAAAAACTGAACAGGAAGGGGATCATTCAGGCCCAATTCCTCCCGCAATTCCTGAATCGTTTCATAGGTAGCCTCCTCCGTCAGCATGGCCGATACCGGATCGCCTATATAGTTTGTAAGGATAAACACTATCATCGCTACTACAAATAGCACTAACACCGTCTGGGCCAGCCGCTTTGTAATATATTTTAACATGTTCTGCATCCTCTCCTTCTCGTATTATGCGGCTGATACGGCTACGGACAAGCGATGTAACTCGCTTGTCCGTAGCCTCTCCTGCTTTACCAGCCGTTATTTTATGCTAATATCCCATGCGAATACGTATTTATTAAATCTTGGAGTATAATCAATATCATCTTTGACTGCAAAGATGTTTTCCTGGACATACAAAGGAATATATGCTACATCGTCATGTGTAATCTGGTCAATTTCCCTCGTCAGCTCTGCCCTGCGTTCTTTATCGCTTTCCTGCATTGCCTCATCAATCAGTTTGTCTACCTCCGGATTGCTGTAATGGCCACGGTTGGCATTTCCCGTACCTTTTTCCTGATCATACGTGTAGCAGTGCTGATTCATCATGGTAATGCCTTCGCCTGTATATACCGACCACGCAGATATCAGGAGTCCTGTCTTGTGCTCATAGGGGCGAATGTGGGGAAGGAACGTAGCACTGGGCATTAAGTTTACGTTCACTTTGATTCCTATCTTTTCCCAATAAGATGCAACTGCCTGGGCAACCTCTGAACTGTTTACCGTTATGTCGCTGCCTGCATCCAAAGTAATCATAAAGCCGTCCGGATATCCAGCCTCGGCAAGCAGTTGTTTTGCAGCTTCCGGATCATACGGATAGCGCTCCAGATCCGGATTAAAACCGTTAAATGTGTCTCGGATTAATGTTGCCGTCGGATAAGCGTGACCCTGCATAATATTATTAATGATCATGTCGGTATCGATTGCCTGGTACATAGCCTTCCGGACACGGACATCTTTCAGCGGATTTCCGCCGCCTTCCACTGCCGGGTTGTCATCAAGAGTCTGCTCCATGTTAATATAGATCATTTCCATGCTGGGTTCTGTTATAATATGAATCCCCTCTGCTGCCTCCAGCCGGTCTACGTCCTGCACAGATACACCGCCCATAACGTCCAGCTCGCCGCTCAACATGGTAGCAGTTCTGGTTGCCGCATTGCTAATCGGACGGAAACGCACCGATTTGATTTCCGGAATTTCACCCCAGTAATCTTCATTGACAACCATATCAATGTGGTCTTCTTTTACATGTTCTACTAATTTATATCTTCCTGTTCCAATCACAGAATTCCCAATTTCTTCTTCGGTCTTTCCTTCAATATTTTCTTTATTGCTGATGCAGACCATTGCCAAATCTGTCAGAAGAAGCGGGTACTTTTTGTTCATATGCAAAACTACTGTATAATCATCAACTGCCTCGATAGAATCTACTGTAGCGAAGCGGCTCTTATATGAATCGCTTTCATTTTTAGCATAATTATACGATGCCACTACGTCCTCAGCCGTGAAGTCGCTGCCGTCATGGAACTTTACACCCTCATGAAGTTTAAACGTCCAGGTCATTCCATCTTCCGATTCCTCCCAACTGTCAGCCAAACAGGGTACAATATTCAGATCCCTGTCCTGAGTAACCAGTGGTTCATAGATATGAAACATAACCTGGTTTGTTACATTGTTGTCCTGCCCGTATGGATTCAATGAAGAAACATCTGTGGTCAACGCAATTACCACATTATCCCTCTTGTCCCCCGCTGTATCTGTAGTTTCTTCCTGTCCCGCTTCTGCCTGAGTAGTCTCCGCAGTTGCAGAAGACTCTGTCTGAGCTTCTGTCGAGGTGTTCGTTGTACTGCTGCTGCATCCTGCCAGCAAAAGTGCTGCCGCTGCCACAAGTGCAAAATTCCAATGTTTTTTCATCTACCTATCCTCCTCTTCGTAGTTCTTTAAATAGTTATCTATAGCCGGCAAAGCCTGTGCATATATCATCATAGCTGTCTCCAGCTCCGATATCGAAACGGCCTCATCAGGCAAATGTCCGGTTCCTTTCCCCGGCCCAAATGGATGGCGTCCCGGTTGATTCGGCCCAAAGCCAACAGCAGGGTGAGTCAATTTCCGTGCGTAAGTTCCTCCCTTGGCAATGTAGGGCTGTTTTTCCATTCCCAGACGGCGGCAGACAATATCATTTAATATGTTAATAAGCTGATAGTTTCTGTCCAGGCAATACCCCGGATTATCACTCATTTCCTCGATAGAAATTCCAGCCTCCCCCATCTTTTCCTGTAGCTTTCTACAAATCAGCTCCCCTGCCTCATGCGCCGGATAGCGAATATTGATGGATGCCTGAAATTCATTTTCTGAGACATTCATCATGGTCACAACACAGGTCAGACGATCCCCCTCTGTATTTGCGGATGCAATTCCCAGGTTTTCTCCATAGGCGCTGTCAAAGTAATTTACTATGAATTCCATCCAATTTAACTCATCTTCTTCCAAAACCCCGGAATCCTTCAAATACTTTGCCAGTTTGACAACCGCATTGTCGGAGCCTTCCGGGTATGCCGAGTGAGCAGCCCTTCCGTGCGCCTTTACGTGAAATTTCTCTTTTTCTTTCGTTACCGATATTTCCTTCTCCTCCAGCGACATCCACTCTCCGTCGGCCTGAAGCGTCGCCTCAGCCAGATCCGGAACCTGATTAATTGCAATCCCGCCCTTTAACGAGCAAAGAACGTTCTTGCTTCCCCTCCTGCTTTTCTTTATTTTCAAATCAATAACGCCTTTTTCTCCATAGCAGACCGGAAACGGCGAGTCCGGCACCAGCGAAAATACTGGTTCTTCATGGCTTTTCAGATAATACTGAATATCTTCCATGCCCAGTTCTTCGTTGCATCCAAAAAACAAGCGAACATTGTGTTTTAACGAAATGCCTTTCTCTCTAAGATAGCGCAAAGCATAGAGAGCTGCGATCGCCGCGCCTTTGTTGTCCCTGCTTCCTCTGGCAATAATGTACCCGTCTTTTCTCACTGCCTCAAAAGGCGGATATTGCCATCCTTCCCCTGGCGGAACCACATCCAGATGTAAAAAGATACCAATCTCTCCCAGGGCAGGCTGTGTCCCCCGGAGCACGGCTGTCCCGCAATAATATTGGTGACATTGAACCTCAAGACCATATTTTTGAGCAATCGCCAACGCTCTGTCTAATGCTTCGGCACATTCTTTTCCGAATGGCTGGCTGCTTTCCGGACAGCACTTTTGGCTGAGACTGGGGATTTTCAGCAGACTTGTCAGATCATCGATCCACTCTTCCCTATGTACATCCAACCAATGTTTTTCACCGAAATCTGGCCATTTTTCACACAAAATATCCTTTTCTCCTCTCTAAAACTATCACTTTTATCCATTCTCGTTTTCACTAGAATACCATATTCAAAGCTAAATGAATAAATATATTTTCTGATATCAAATATTGTGATTCTTGATATTTCTCGAAATATTAAATATTATCAGGAAAGAGAATATATTTGAAGAAATACATGAAATAATATCATATTTTTTGATATTTACTTTTTATTCCCTGTTAAATATAATTTACTTATCCTTATTTTCTAAATTCACGATTTATCCATAATAATTTACTTTTCTCGTTTTACTATTTAACTATCTACTTATTATAAGGAGGGTTTTTATTATGGCTATTTCTATGGTTCGACGCGATGAAATGATTTTTGATTTTAAAGACGGGTTTGCCCAGACTGAGCTTCTTCCCAACTCTTTTGAGGGGATCAAAAATTACAAATGTATTTTGAAAGCCGGTCATGACGTAACCCCTGAAGTGTTTAAAGATAAAGCTGTTGTATATTGCTTTACAAAAGGCCAGGGATATCTTACAGATCACAAGAAGGCATATAATATTACCGAATTATCCTTCTATGTTCCAGATTTCGATGCATCCCGCTTCTGTATTCATGCAGTAGAAGATATGGAGTTTTTATGTCTGGTTTCTGATATGTCGGAAGGAGACTGGCGCACTTACGAGGCTGGCCATCATGTTCTGCCTATTTTCAATCCTATCTCCCAGTGCCGCGAATATACGCAGGACTGCAAAGGTCCTCATACACAGAGCTGGTCCGTTCTCAGCTCCAAAAATATCGGACGCATTATGCTTGGTGTAGTTCGCGCCATCGGCGAGGGGACAACGGAAAAAGGCCATCCGTCTGTTGACCAGTGGAACTATTGTCTGGAGGGCGCCGATTTCAATTTGACAGTTGACGGAGAAACCGTCGTCCAGAAAGACGGAGATTGGAGCTTTGTTCCTGCAGGTCTCGATCATTCCTTAGTGGCAGAGCCCGGAAAATTAGTATACTATATCTGGTTTGAACATTTTGTAAAAGAATTTGACGCCTAATTACTCATAATCATAAATAAAAAGGGATGCAGCATAATGAAAGCTTTGATTATGCCGCATCCCTTTATCATATCGCATTTTTCTGTTTTTAATCGTCTGCCTCTTCGCTCTCTGTTACCGTAAATACCTGTCTCTTTCTGGCCATCGCATCGCTCTCCAGGTACTCATCGTAGGTGGTAATCTTGTCGATTAGCTGTCCGTTTACGATCTCCATAATCCGGTTTGCCGTGGTCTGGACGATCTGATGGTCTCTGGAGGAGAAGATCAGGACGCCCGGGAATTTGATCAGGCCGTTGTTTAAAGCCGTGATGGATTCCATATCCAGGTGGTCGGTGGGTTCATCCAGCATCAGGACATTGGCCCCGGAGATCATCAGCTTGGACAGCATGCAGCGCACTTTCTCGCCTCCGGACAGAACCTTCACCTTCTTCACGCCGTCCTCCCCGGCAAACAGCATTCTTCCCAGGAAGCCGCGCACATAGGTGACGTCCTTCTCCGGAGAGTACTGAGTCAGCCAGTCTACAATGGTATCGTCGTTGTCGAACTCTGCGCTGTTGTCCTTGGGGAAATAAGACTGGGTGGTGGTCAGTCCCCATTTGTAGCTGCCCTCGTCCGGCTCCATCTCCCCGGCCAGGATCTGGAACAGAACCGTCTTTGCATGCTCATTGGGTCCCACCAGAGCCACTTTGTCTTCCCGGTTCAGGATAAAGGAGATGTGATCCAGCACCTTCACGCCGTCGATGGTCTTGGTCAGATTTTCAACCGTAAGGACCTCGTTTCCGATCTCTCTTGCCGGGCGGAAATCAATATAGGGATATTTCCTGCTGGAGGGCTTGATGTCATCCAGCTCAATTTTCTCCAGGGCGCGCTTTCTGGACGTCGCCTGCTTTGATTTAGATGCGTTGGCGGAGAAGCGCTGAATAAATTCCTGCAACTCCTTGATCTTCTCTTCCTTTTTCCGGTTAGCTTCCTTCATCTGGCGAATCATCAACTGGCTGGATTCGTACCAGAAATCATAGTTTCCTGCGTAAAGCTGGATCTTGCTGTAATCGATATCCGCAATCATGGTGCAGACTTTGTTCAGGAAATACCGGTCGTGGGACACCACGATCACGGTGTTCTCAAAATTGATCAAAAACTCTTCCAGCCATGCGATAGCATCCAGATCCAGATGGTTTGTCGGCTCGTCCAGAAGCAGGATGTCCGGGTTGCCAAAAAGGGCCTGAGCCAGCAGCACCTTTACTTTCTGGGCGCCGGTGAGCTCTTTCAGAAGCTGATAGTGAAATTCCGGTTCAATTCCCAGGCCGTTCAGCAGGTTTGCCGCATCGGATTCTGCCTCCCAGCCATTCATGGTGGCAAACTCGCCTTCCAGTTCAGCCGCCTTGATGCCGTCCTCGTCGGTAAAGTCTTCCTTCATGTAGATGGCTTCTTTTTCCTTCATGATTTCATACAGCCGGGCATTTCCCATGATAACCGTGTCCAGAACCTGGTACTCATCGTATTTGAAATGATCCTGCTGCAGGAAGGACAGCCTCTGCCCAGGTGTAATCACCACTTCGCCGCTGGTGGGTTCCAACTGGCCGGACAGGATTTTTAAAAATGTAGATTTTCCTGCACCGTTGGCGCCGATGACGCCATAGCAGTTTCCCTCCGTAAATTTAATATTTACGTCCTCAAACAACGCCTTCTTTCCCAATCGTAACGTAATATTGTTTGCACTGATCATTGCCTACTACCCTTTCTTAAAACTCATGAAAAGAGGGGTCTTATCCGGCCCCTCTCAGTTATTCCTTGTTATCGATTCAGTTATACCTAAAAATCCCGATATTTGCAAGGTTTTTATGAAATTTCCTGTTATAAAAATGTTTCTTTTTCCTCATGGAGCCTGTAACGGAATAAATTCCATAAAATACAACCCCAAATTTCAGATGAGCGGAAGGTTTTCTGCCTGTTTATTGAAGGATTCTTCCGCTCCACTCTTTCAGCGCTACCCTGACCGATCTGGCCATCTCCTTGCTGAACGCCGCCCCGGTTTTTCTGGCATAAAACATCTGGGCATAATTCTCCGCTCCATAAGGATTATTCTCCCGGTAAAATGTCTCCTGATGAGCGAACATCTCCCGGTATTCCTCGTCAGTCAGTTCCCGATACTCTTCGTTGAAAACTACGAACTTGGGATCAAAGCGCTGCTGATGCACCCGTCTGTGATCCTCTTTGTAATGGCCCATGCACAGGAGCGCTATGGGGAACACATACTGGGGCAGCCGGAAAAGTTTCTGGTGGAATTCAAAATTTTCCACAATGTCGCCGATATAGCAAGAACCTATCCCCAACGACTCGGCTGCAATGACTGCGTTCTGGGCCGCAATCATTGCGTCCTCACAGGCCAGGAACAGATCGGATTCCTGGGGAGCTTCAAAAAGGAAACCTTCTTCTCTGTGAGCATCACAGAACTCCCGAACCCCATTCTTCTTGTAGTATTCGAACCACTTGTGCTGGTCTGCAACAAAGAGCAGCAGCAATGGCGCCTTGGCGATAAATGGCTGATTATCGCAGCTTTTGCTGAGCAGAGCTTTCTTTTCCTGGTCTCTGATTACAATAATGGAGTAAAGCATCTGATTTCCAGCGGTGGGTGCCTGCATCGCTGCCTTCAAAATGGCATTCAGTTCCTCTTCTGTGACTGGCTGGTTGTCGTATGTTCGCAGGGACACGCGCCTCTTTAGGATCTCTAAAACCTGATTGTCCATCTGAATTCCTCCTGACCAAAGATAATTTCAGCGCCTGTGTACATGGCCGCTGTAGCTTCTATGGTACCACAGCCCTGCACAAAAATCCAGTCCCGGCCGATCAGCTCTGTTCCGCAGCGCCCGTTTTTTTCAGCTCGCCAGCGATATAATCCTCCACCTGATCTACAGGAATGTCCAGAGCGACTGCCAGCTCTCCATAGAGGAAGGCTTCTGCCACCTTCCGGCTTTCCCTCTCATTGGCAGACAGGGTCTTTCCGCTCTTCTTCCGTTTCATTCCATTTTGAAAGATCCCTTTCATTAAAGCGATTCGCTCTCTCTGATCTCTCGAATAAAGAATCTCCCGGCAGATCTGGGCCTGCTCCTTAAAGTTTGTATAAGACTTCGCCTCAATCTCCGGCATCATCCTGATCAGTTCCAAAGCCTCATCCCTTGTGATAACAGGGCGCAGAGAGATTTTTCCCGTCGGTCCTCCGCAGACCGGGACATAGAGGATCGTATCCCTGTCAAATACCGGAACTAATTTATAATACAGCTTTTCTTTCTCAGAGAAATCCAGCGGGGTAACGTCTTCTACCTGGCATACGCCTCTGGTGTCATGCATTACGTACTCATTCTTCTTAAACATCTAAAAATTCCACTCCTTTCCCTGATTTTATTATACCGCTTCAAATTTCTCTCTGTAAGTAAAAAATTTTTTTTATCATTTTTCCCAATAAAATACTAGATATTTTTTGTTCAAAAGTCCCTTTGAAATTTTCCTGAAATTTCCGTTAAAAAGCGTGTAGCCTGCGGCGTAAATCCAGCGATGCAGTGCTGCACGCTTTATTTATCTATCATTATTTATCCATGCCAGCCTGGCATACCGCGCGGAACGGATCGTAAATGTGTACGGAGAGCGCGAAGCATCTCCGGAACAGCGAATCAAAGAGAAAGACAAACGGAGGGCAGCCTACCACCGTTTCTACACAAATATGAAATGGGGCTACGCAAAAAACTATTACATTTCCCTGGACAGCGGCGTTCTGGGCATCGAAAAATGTGTGGAGCTTCTGCAGACACTGTACTGATCCGTGAATATTTATTCCTCCCGCTCTTTGCAGAGCGGGATTTTTAATTCTATGCCGTTGGTCCTGGCCCAGATCTCCCCGCCGTGTGCCAATATAATCTGCTTTACAATTCTGAGGCCCATGATATGCGTCCCGCTGTCCGGTTCTGTACCGCTGTTGATAAATTCTTCTATTTCCCCCGGCAGGCCCTTTCCTGAATTATAAAAACTCAGGTTCGCCCAACCAGTCTGCTGCTCGCCTTTTCTCTTTTTAGGCTCCTCTATCTCTGCGTTCACAGACACCGCGCATCCCTCAGGGTTGTGGTTCACTGCATTGTTCAGCAGATTGCGAAAGGCCCTCAGCAAAAGCCGGCTATCCGCCTGGACAAATTTCCCCTCCAGGTCTTGCGAAATTTCCAACTGAACCGGATACATGGCTCCATTTTCCTCGGCTCTATTTACAGCCTCCGCCACTGCTTCCCTGAGAAGTGCTGATAAACAGACCATTTCCTTTCTAAGAGGCTGCATATCGTACTCTAATTTGGAGGTCAGATTCAGATCCTCTATCAATTCCTTGATCTGCAGGCTCTGCTCTTTAATAATCCCTGCCTTTTTCCGGCTGTCTCTGTCCAGGGACAGCCTCTGTTCCAGGATCTCCCCATATCCCATAATCAGAGACAGCGGCGTCCGGATATCGTGGGATACAGCGCTGATCCACCGGGTCCTGGCCTCGTCCCTCCGCTGCAGCTTTTCCCTCTGCCGCGCAAGAATTTTCGATGTCCGGTTCAGACTCTGTCCGATCTCTCCCATCGTTCCGGTCTCCTGAAGACAGACCGTCTTTTCCTGAGAAAGATCGTTGATCGCGCATACCACTGTTTTCATTTTCCGGAAATATCGGAATCCGAATCCAATGATCAGGATCAGCGTGAAGGCCGCCGTAGCCAAAAGTCCAATTGCCAGCATCACCATATACTTGTTAAGATTATCCATGGTCATCACAACACTGTACTTCCAGTAGCTCCCTTTGGGATATCCGATCACCAGAAGATTTCCGCTCATATCCCAGCAGGTCACCGGATAGTCCTCCAGATACCACCGGGAAAAAGAAGCAATCTCTCCGGCGTCATAGTTCCGGTCCAGCTCCTGAGGCAGATGAAATCTCAAAAAAAGCTCTCCCTTCTGATCCAGAACCATGGCAAATTCTGCCCCGGCCTCCGCCAGAATCCCCTCTATCTGTTCCTCTGTCCAGTCTCCGTTCTCCAGAACGGATGCCAGTTCCCTTGCATACACTTTTCTCCCTTCTGCCGGTCCTCCGTTCAGATTCAGCTTTGTCCCCACATAAAGGGTCAGCATCACCTGGAAAAAGAAAAATACAAATGCAATCACAACCACTGACACTACATATTTCAGGTAGATTTTCATTAAGCTCTTCATCGGTTCAGCCTGTATCCCAGTCCTTTCACGGTAATCAGCCATTGAGGAGTCGATGGATTTTCTTCGATTTTTTCCCGCAGTTTGCGAATATGTACCATCAAGGTGTTTTCATACCCGTAATAATTCGCACCCCAGACTGCCTCCGCCAAAAAGTCCAGAGTCAGTATTTTTCCTCTGTTCTCTAAAAACAGCTTCAGCAGATGGTACTCTTTGTTCGTCAGAGGAATCTCCCGCTCTTTCTCCGGCAGGTCGCCAGCCAGGCGCACAACGCCGGCCTCCAGATCCACTTCTCTCTCCCCGACCATTAGTTTTTCTTCCGTCTTCTCACAGCCCCGATAGGTACGCCGCAGAATAGCTCTTACCCGCAAAAGCAGCTCTTTGGGCAAAAACGGCTTTGTCATATAGTCGTCAGCCCCCAATCCCAGCCCTGTCAGCCGATCTTCATTCTGATCTCTGGCTGACAGAAAAAGCACGGGGATATCCGATTTTTCTTTTAGTTCCTTAAAAAAATGGAATCCATCTTCACCCGGAAAATTGACATCTAATATAATAAAGTCCCACAGAGATTCTCCCAGGCGTTTCCTCGCCTCTTCACAGGACAGGCAGTAGCTCACCCGCAGAAATCCGTCCTGCGCCAATATGTTCTCAATCATCTGGCACAGCTCTAAGTTGTCATCCACAATTAGAATCCTTGCCTGTTCGCATTCCATATTCTCCCCTCCTCCGCCTTTTTCCAATCTTACCATATTTTTCACTGAATTTTCCGGACAGAAGATAGATTTAAGCTAAATTTAAGGGTTCTCTCCGCACCATCTCGCAATATCCCCAATCAGTTCCAGCGGCAAAGGCCTGTCATACGGAAGCTGGATAGCGCCTTTGCTTGTCCGATATTCCTGCAGCCTGTCTGCAAATACCGCCACGGCTTCCGGTCCGGGGTACAGGCCGATATGGTTTCTGAATACTGCAAATTGTATTAAATTATGTTTATTCCAATATGTCGGCATACTCCACGATATCTTTTCCACCGCATCTGGTATCTCCGCTCTGATGGTTTCCTGTATTTGGCGCAGCATCGGCTGTATCTGCTCTGGTTGACCCAATATATATTCTTCAATTGTTTTCGGCGCTTCACCGCAATAATGTTCTTGGTTTACATTTTTAAAAACCCGGCCGCATTTTGGACATTGCCACTTATTCTTTACCTCTTCTATTTCCTGCACCGTGACCAAAACCGTGTCTCCCGGCTGTTTTCCGATTTTATTCCGTATATCTTTACGGATTCCTATGATATAGCAGACTGATCCATCCTCATTTTTTACCCCCATATTTACAATGCTCCCGCAATACTGCTCACCGTCAAAGGTAACTTGTACTTTTACCCGCCCCTTTCCAAATTCTTCTTTTATATTGTACGGAAAGCGTATATAGGCTCCGCCCTTGGCCGGAACTGCTTCAATCGTTGCTGAAAATTCATACCGTTTCTCGTTCATTCCCGTTTCCCCATTTCTATTTTTCTACTATTTTTAGATCTATTCTAAAAGAGTATTCGTATTATTGCAATATTCCCATTCTGCTGTCCCCATAATCTTCACTCAACAATCCCCAAGATAGTTAAAGTAAAATTAAGGTTCTCCAAAGGCTGCGGTAAGCCCCTGGCATTACCATGAAAGTGCCGGGACGGAAAGCAGTGTTATAAGCCCCGGCGCCACAAAATCCAAAAAGCGAAAGGAGTATCCATCACATGAAGACTGCTATTATTCAGACAGAAGACCTTACCAAATCATACCACCACCGTCCCGTGGTGGACGGTGTCTCTCTTCTGATAGAACAAAATTCCATCTACGGCTTTTTAGGCCCCAACGGAGCCGGGAAGACCACCACAATGAAGCTGCTTTTGGGACTGACACCCAAAGATAGCGGTTCCATCTCCATTTTGGGACATCAGATGAATGAAGAAAACCGGATCGCGGTTCTAAGCGAAACCGGATCCCTGATCGAAAATCCCTCCTACTACGGCAACCTGACCGGGTACGAAAACCTGAAGATCAGCTGCACCCTGAAGGGCCTTCCGTTTTCTGAGATCGACCGGGTGCTGAAGATCGTGCGGATGGATTCCCAGAAGCACAAAAAAGCCTCCCACTATTCCCTGGGAATGAAGCAGCGGCTTGGAATCGCCAACGCCCTTCTGGGCAGCCCCCGCCTTCTCCTTCTGGATGAGCCGACCAACGGCCTGGATCCCTCGGGAATCCACGAGATGAGGGAGCTGATCAAAAGTCTGCCTCAGCAGTACGGCATGACCGTCATGATTTCCAGCCATCTTCTGTCGGAAATTGAGCAGGTATCCGACACCGTCGGCATCATTTCCGGCGGCCGGCTGATTTATCAGGGTCTTTTATCCGGGCTGCGAGCCAAAAATCCCAGATTTCTGCTGATCAGGACTTCCGATAACCGGAGAGCGGAGGCGCTTATCGCCAAAAGCCGGTTTGCACATCTGCTGTGCCCTGCTTCCCAGGATGCCGGAGGCCGCCAAGCCGCCCCCACCGCGCCGTCCCGGACAATCTGCCTTTCCTGTCCTGATGACAGAGAGACCGGGGCTTTGGCTGGTTTTCTTATCGAGCAGGGACTGGCCATCTACCGCATCCAGGAACAGCAGGACAGCTTGGAGGAGCTTTATCTCAAAATGGTAAAGGAGGTCAGCCTGTAATGAAGTTTCTTCTCGTGGAATTTAAAAAGCAAAAGGGACAGCACTCCTTCTTTCTTTTCCTGCTGGTGTTTGCCTTTACCGTGCTCTGGCTTCTCTGGTGCCTGGACGATCTGGACTTCAGCCGCTTTAACGATGTCACCGGCCTTCTAATGACAAACCTTCTGCTGATGAATACCATCCTCCTGCCTCTGGTTCTGGCTGTATTCGCCTCCAGGCTGGCCGATGTGGAACGCCTGGGAAATACCTATAAATGGCTGTGCACCATGGAATCCTCCGCCTGCATTTACCGCTGCAAGGCTGTTGTGGGAACTGTCTATCTGAGCGTTTTCGCCCTGGCCCAGGCCGCCCTGTTCGCCCTGACCGGGAACTTCTTTGTCCCCGGCTTTTCCATCCGCTATGTCCAGTATTTCGTGACTCTCCTGGCTGTCTATGAGGCGGTCTTTTTGTTCCAGCTCAATCTCTCATTCGCCTCCTCCAGCCAGCTTCTCCCGCTGTTCGTCAGCGTCGGAGCCACATTCACCGGGATCTTTTCCTGGTTTCTGAACCAGTACCCTCTGCGCTATCTCATCCCATGGGGATACTTTGCGGCTTTATGCAACGTTGGCATGTATTACCAGGAAGACATCCGCTATTCCACCTATACCTGGTCCCCCTATCCGGTTCTGTGGCTTGTGATCCTGTTGATCTTTATCGGAATCGAATATCTGTGGGGCAGCCGCTTCTTCCGGAAGCACGTACTTGATTTTTAGGAGGTGCTCTATGCTGATACAATTAATCCGATGTGAAAAAATGAAATGCAAAGGCACGCTGATCTGGCCGGCTTTCTTTCTGATCCCGGTCATCCCGGTCCTCCTGGGCTGCGGGAACTACCTGAGCAATCTGGGCATCCTGAAATCCCAGTGGTATTCTCTCTGGACCCAGATCAGCCTGTTTTACTCTAACTTTTTCTTTGCCCCTCTCATCGGGGTCTACTGCGCGTTTCTGTGGCGCTATGAAAACTTTCATTCCTGCCGGAATCTGCTTTTTACCAGCCCTGTATCCTACGGCTCCATTTACTTTTCCAAGTATTGTCTGATCTGCCTGATCACGCTTCTGACTCAGCTCTGGCTGGCAGTGCTCTATATCGCTGCCGGAAAGATTATCGGCCTTGAAGGCTTTCCGCCCCTTGACATCCTGACATGGATCCTCCGGGGCACCCTGGGCGGCTTTGTCATCGCCACCATACAGTATATCCTCTCGGCTTCCACGCCCAACTTTGCCCTTCCCATAGGGTTGGGAGTGATCGGCGGCCTGAGCGGCCTGATTCTGGCCAACACCCGTGCCGGCATCCTCTGGCCCTACTCGCTGATGCTCCTGGGCATGAATTCCAATAAATCCGAGGACATGGTCTCCGGCCGCTTTTTTCTCTTTCTCCTGATCTGCCTTCTGTATCTGGTTCTTTTCAATCTAGCAGGTATCAGGATCTTAAAGCACACTGCAAAATAAAAAAGAATCCTGATCTGCAGGATTCTCCGCCTGCGAGGGGACAGATCCGCAACAGATCTGTCCCACCCGTCAGCAAGGTTTTAAAGGCTGGGATATTTTCCATCCCAGACAATCTGTCTGTAATTTGCTTTGTCCGTGTCGCCCTCTGTGGAGAAACAGAGGATTCTGGAATTTTCGTCCAATCCCAGTTCTTCCCTGATATGGCGGTACCGTTCTTTCCGCAATATCTCCGCCACAAAGCCCATGGTCGCCGCTCCGCTTTCCCCGGATACGACCTTTCTGTCATTTCCCACAGGATTTCCCAGGACTCTCATCCCCTCAGCCGCCACCCAGTCCGGCATGGAGATAAAGCAATCTGCATGGTCCCGCAGGACTTCCCAGCCCAGGGGACACGGCTCTCCACAGGCAAGTCCTGCCATGATCGTGTCCATATCTCCTTTGACCGGATGGAGTTTCCCATCACTGGCCCTGGCCGTGCGGAAGAGGCAGTCAGCTTTGTCCGGCTCTATAATCGTTACCACCGGGCGCTCTCTGTCCCCGTAGACATCTGTGAAAAAGCCTGTAACAGCCCCGGACATGGCACCTACCCCGGCTTGAAGGAAAATGTGGGTAGGTTTTACACCTTTCAACTGATTGTAGGCCTCATAGGCCATTGTTGTGTAGCCTTCCATAATCCAGCCCGGAATCTTTTCATATCCCTCCCAGGAGGTGTCCTGAACCACAATCCAGCCATTCTGTCTGCCTTTCTCCTGTGCCAGCCGCACCGCATCGTCATAGTTCAGATCCGTAATCGACGCATCCGCTCCCAGCACCCTGATGTTTTGAAGCCTCTCCTCTGCGCTGCCCTTTGGCATATACACCACGCTCTTGTGTCCCAGGCGGTTGGCCGTCCACGCCACGCCCCTGCCATGGTTTCCATCTGTTGCTGTCACAAAGGTCAGCTCACCCAGTTCCTTCTTCACAGCCCCGTCAGTCAGCTTCTCATAGGTCAGTTGGCTGCAGTCCAGATTCATCCGCTCTGCAAGGTATCTGCCGATGGCATAGCTGCCACCCAGCACTTTGAAGGCATTGAGGCCGAACCGGTAGCTCTCATCCTTCACATAAATTCCCGCTACGCCCAGCCCGGCCGCCAGATCTGTCAGCTCTGCCAGGGGTGTTATCTGATATTCCGGAAAACTCCGGTGAAAAGCATTGGCCTGCTTTGCGGCTTCCAGGCCAAATTTTTTTACACTGCTTAAATCTCCGCCTTCCTTTCTTTTCATACGGACTGCTTTGATTTCATTCTCCATAATGTCGCGCTCCTCCCGATTTATAAAATGTTTCGGCTTTACGGCAAGCCGTATCCTTTTTCAGATCAAAACGGCCCTAACTGGATGTACTGGGCTATCAGCAGGAAGACACCGGACGCAGCGATCCAAATACCGAGAAGAGGCAGATAGAACTTTGCCCATTTCTGATAGGCCACGCCTCCCAGAGATAAGGTAGCCATAAAAAATCCCGATGTAGGCCAGAAATAATTGGTAAACCCGTCGCCAAACTGATATGCCACAACCGCGGTCTGTCTTGTGATTCCTACCAGATCCGACAGAGGCGCCAGAATGGGGAACAGCACCACAGCTTTTCCGCTTCCGGAGGGAATCAGGAAATTCAGCAGGGTGATAGCGATAAGAATAGCAAGAACCGTCAGGGATGTGGGCACGTTTGTCAGCACCGACGCCAGCCCATGGACAATGGTATTGACGATCTGGCCGTCATTCATAACCACGGAGATTCCGCGGGCCACGCCGACTACCATAGCGCCCACCATCATATCTGAGCCTCCGGCAATCAGAGTCTCACACAGACTGTCCAGATCCATACCGGCAATCAGTCCGGCTCCCACGCCAATAAACAGGAAAATGGCACACATTTCCGGCATGTCCCACCTCAGAACAACAATCCCTACCAGCATTACCGCCAGCATTACCACAGAGTAGATTCCCGCTATCTTTTGACGACCGTTAAGCTGAACGCCGTTTTCATACTTCATCGCGTCCTCAACAAACTTCTTCCGGCGGGGAAGATCCTCCTCATAGGTCGCGCTTCTCCGGGGATCCTTCTGGATTTTCTTTGCATAGCGGAGCACAAAGAGGACACCGATCAGCCACATCACTATAAAGGTAACGATGCGGAATTGCCAGCCGGAATACAGCGGCAGGCCGCTGATATTCTGCCCGATGACGATGGTGAACGGGTTGGTGAGAGCCGCCGAAAATCCCGCCGCAGAACCGCAGAGAACGGTAGCGCAAGCTGTGATTGAGTCAAATCCCAACCGCATCATCAGCGGCAGCACAATGGGCACATAGACGATACACAGTTCCGGCATCCCGATAAACGCGTCGCACAGTGCAAAAATAAACATCAAAAGCGGAATAACCGCAGTTCCCCGTTTTTCATATTTCTTTGCCAGATGTTCGATTCCGGCAGGGATCACGCCGATCTTCTCCACTACCCGGAATCCACAGCCGACAAAAATCGTCATGGCAACCACCCACCCCGCTTCCACGAAGCCTCTGGGAATGGCCGTCAGAAACTGCATAAAGGTAACCGGAGTGCTCTCCACAATGTGGAAGGAATCCGGGTCGACCACTGTGTTGCCTGCGGCTCCCGGGACCATGTCGTAAACGCCGGCCGGGATCACATAGGTCAAAATACTCATTACTGCAATACAGAATGTCAATATCACGAATGCATGCGGCACTTTAAATTTTTTCTTTTCCATATACCTTCTTCTCCTGTTGATAAAAAAGAATCCCTATCTCTACAAATTAGCCACCAACTCTGCATAGAACATACAGGCGTTTTCTATATCCTCCACCCGGCATCTCTCGTTTTTCTGATGGGCGAGAACGTAATCCCCAGGCCCAAGCCCGATGGTGGGCACATGGTACCTCCCGGCGCAGGCAAAGCCATTTGTAGCAAAGTCCCATTTGAACAGTTCCGGGGCCTTTCCCATGATCTCTTTGTAGGCGCGGATTCCTGCCTGTGCCAGCGGCTCCTCCTGCTTCGCTTCCCACGCAGGCAGAAAGGTGTGCAGGACAACCGGCTTTCCTGTCCAGCTCGTCCCTTGGGCGTCGTAGATCTCCCACTGGGCGTCTGTCCCCGCTACCAGCTCATTCATCTCTGCCGCTACTTTTGCTTCGTCCTCCCCCAATGCCAGGCGACGATCCAGCTTCTGGCGGATCAAAAGCTGATAGAGATCTATCCCGGCCGGGAAAGCCGAATTGCCCCCCTTGATCCGGAAAGCGCCCATCAAGCTTACCGAATTCTGGCAGAGCTCCATGCTATGGCTGTAGAATTTTCGTTTCCAAAGATCACGCCAGAAATTATTGCAGAGCTAGAAGCCATCAACGCTCGCTTCTCTGTACAGCCGGACGACGCCACTCTCCCTGATATGCAGGCTTTGGACAAAGCCTTCCACGAAGTGTTTCTCCGTCTGGCCGCCAATGATTTCCTTAAAAATTTCACCGACACTCTCAGAATCCATGTCGACCGGGCGGAAAATCTCTATTATCGAATGGAGCGGGAATTTATCAGCTCTGCCAAAGAACACGCCGAGATCATCTCCTCTTTAAAAAAGGATGACCTGGAATCAGCAAAAGAGCATATGCGCTATAACTGGCTTCACACCATTGAGGTGGTAAGCAGCCGGAAAGAGGCCTAGCCGCGGCCGTCATACCATCCATAATACACTGCTGTTCGCTTGCCAGACCACATAGAAAAGGGGGGTAGCGGTTAGTGCCGATTTTTTAGCCCTGACATGAAAGAAAGAGGCAGTCGCAGAGAACTGGTTTCTTCAAAGCCTGAATTCCCTATAGAACTGCCTCTTCCTTATTCGATTTTTCTCTTTCTAGCGAAAAATTCCGGCCTTTTTCCGCTCAATCTACACCTTGATCAAATCCGACAATACCTGCATTAACACTGTAAAGTCAAGGGGTTTCGAAACATGGGCATTCATACCGGCAGCCGTTGTTGCTGCAATATCCTCTGCAAAGGCATTGGCCGTCACTGCAATGATAGGGATCTCTACCGCGTCAGGCCGTTTCAGGGCTCGAATCCTTCTGGCAGCCTCGCAGCCATCCATAATTGGCATCTGCATGTCCATCAACACAGCATCAATGGAAAACAGCGACGAGCTCTGAAACGCTTCCAACGCCTCTTTCCCATTCCAAGCCTGCACCACCCTAATTCCATTCATAGATAACAGCTCTGCAGCTATCTCCATATTGATTTCATTATCCTCTGCCAGAAGAACCGTCTTTCCCTCCAGATTTTCAGCTTTTTCTTCACTCTGGAGCGGCTCCTGTACTATCTCATCCGTGTCATCTCTCACAACGGCAAAAGGAATAATCAGCGTAAATGCTGTTCCTTCTCCCGGCTGGCTCTCTACATAGATCTGACCGTTCATCTGATCAATAAGACTTTTTACAATTGACATCCCTAGACCGGTTCCAGAAACCTGTTTCACCGTAAAACGATTTTCCCTCGCATATGGCTCGAACAATCTCGGAAGAAAACTTGCATCTATTCCGATTCCTGTATCTTCTAGTACTATTTTATATTTGACAATGTCCTGCCCCGGGAACTGAGTAACTTTCACAGAGATCGTGTCTCCTTCTGAGGTAAATTTAAAGGCATTTGACAACAGATTATTCATAATCTGTCCAATCCTAAATGGATCCCCAGTTACCAGTGCCGTCCCAGCATCAAAATCAAAACGAAATTCTTTCTTTTCCCGCTCTGCCTGTATTTTAAAATTCATCAGACATTTATCCAGGCAATCCTTTAGCTTAAAATGTTGATAGCTCAGCGCGATCTCCCCCTGTTCCATCCGCGACATGTCCAAAATATCGTTGATCAGGTTCAAAAGCTGTGTGCTGGAATAATGAATCTTGCCCAGATAATCCTTTACCTTGTTTGGTTCTCCTACCGATTTCTCTGCCAGCTCTGAGAGGCCAATGATCGCATTAAGCGGCGTACGCATATCATGAGACATATTGCTAAAAAATGCTTCTTTAGCTTTCCCGCTCTGCCGTGAAGACTCCAAAGCGTCTTCCAGGAGTCTCCTCTCCTGAAGTTCTCTCTGTTTTTCCCGTTCCACTTCCCTGAAACAGAGGACAATCTCCCCTGGAGCCAGAGATTCATCAAGCAGAAGCCTTACATTGACCCATCGGTATTCCTCTCCAAATTTTCTCTGGAAATCTCCGCCAAACTCTCGTTCTTTTGAAGCAACCAAGCGCCTGATATTATCCACAGAAAAACTTTTGCAAAATTCCTGATATACGTCACCTTTTATGATCTCTTCTACGGTTTTTAGTAGCTGCGGATAGCTTCCAAAGGCCGGCATCCGGCTCCTCACATAATCAGAGCCTTTAATCATCTCATAGGTCTCATCCTCATAGTCTATCCGGTACAAAGCATAGTATGAGTTTCCAAGCACTCTCACGGTATCATTGGTCCGTTCCACGCGCCTGGTCAGATTCCATTCTTTCAATGTCATAATGCCCATAGCAACCAGCCACAGCAAAAATAAACTGAAAAATACTACTGTAAACGTATGGAGATCACTGAGAATTACTGAAACAGGCATCGTGACAATAGAGACCCAGCCATTGGGCATATAGCTGTAGTAAACTACCCGCTGATGGCCATCCATATCTGTAATAGTCGCATCGTACTCACTCTGATTATTGTTTCCTATCTTTTGCAGCAACTGCGTCACGTACGCCTGAACCTCTTCCTGCGTCCCTTTCCGATCCATCTCCTTGTAAATCAATGTCCCCGCTCCATCGCAGAGGAAAAAAGATGCTTGTTCTGGAAGTTCTACAGAATTCTGCTGAAATTGAAAGTTTTCAGGGAAAATATCAAAGGCCATCACTCCGTCAATGTCACTGCACTTTTTAGCTACAGTGATAACCGGCTTGTTATAGACTGCATCTGTATAAACATTTGTAAAAATCACATCACCATCTGCTTCCATAGCCTTCCGATACCATTCTGTTTCTGTAGCATCATAATTCTCATCGTATTCCCAGGGATTAGCAGCTACAATCTTTTCCTTCAAAACAATGTATGGATCCACTTTTTCTTCCCCCAGTACTGCCTGAAGAGTCAGAAAATATCTCTGCATCCATGCCTCAATCTCCTCTTCACCTTCTCCGCTTTGGATCCGTTTGCTGATATTTTCTGTACCAAAGCTGATAAGCGTTTCATATACAGTGAGATTATTTCTCTCCTCAGAAGCATAAGTCTGAGCCAGTGATGTTCCCAAATTTTTAGCATTTTTTAGAAGCTCAGTCCGAAGAAGCTGAAAAAACACCAGCCCCAAAATGACCAGCACAAGGCATGCAATCAAATTTAGGCGCATAGATGCCAGCACTCGTTTCCAGCTCTGTTTTTTTGACGGTTTCATGGAATCCTCCTCAATCTCTTTTATCCCAATATATATTATTTGTACTATTGTAACATACTTTTGTTAAGTTTCCACAAAAAAAGAAATGCGCCTTTGGCTCATTCCAAAAGCGCATTTCGCTGATTCTTTTTATCCCTCTATAGCGATATATTTCTTATCTTCTACTGCAGGCTTCTCTTCTTTCTTCGGAACCAGCAGCTTCAAGGTGCCATCCTCAAACTTTGCTCGGATATCTGTTTCTGTCACTTGATCTCCAACATAGAAACTTCTGCTGCAGGAACCGCTGTAACGCTCTCTGCGGATGTACCTGCCATTGCTGTCCTTCTCGTCTTTGTTCCTGTTGGCAGCTGCATTAATTGTCAGATAGCCATTTTTCAGCTCAGCCTTTACATCCTCTTTCTTCACACCCGGCATATTCATTGTAATTTCATATCCCTGGTCTGTGTCTTTAATGTCTGTCCTCATCAGCCCTGAAGCATCTGACCTGAACGAAGTAAATGGGTAACCAAAATCGAAAAAGTCATCCAATAAATTTTCTCCAAAAATACTAGGCATCAACATAAATCATCTCTCCTTTTCCTACAACATGGTGTCTATCTTTTGCTTTTCGGAACCGGGGATGTTTAGAAGAATTTGATCAACATTTTATATCATTTTCTTCTTCTCCTTTGTTCTATTTGTACTATAACACATATTATTATCACTGTCAATGGCCGAGTGCTAATTTTATATTTTTTTAATAAACCCCGTTAATTGAAAAACTTATTGCAAGTTCTGGGGAGCATAAAAGGCTCCTATTGCATTTGCTCCTGCAGCTGGCTGAGAAATGGATAGAACCATTCAGGCAAAAGTTTTACCCGCCAGCTTTGATTCCTCAGAGTAAGCCTAAATGCTTTAATCCTTTTTCTATTCCATCACTATCAATATCAGATGTGACATGATCTGCAGCATTTTTTACAAATTCGCTGGCATTTCCCATGGCAATGCCTTCCCCTACATATCGCAGCATTTCCACGTCATTCTCTCCGTCACCAAATGCCGCCGTTTCTGTCCTGGCATATCCTTTGATAGCCAAATATCTTTTGATACCTGCAACTTTGCTTCCGCCCTTTGCGACAACGTCAACCGCACTGTCATTCCATCTTGTGATTTCTGCATTCTTTAAATGCTCCGTTATTTTAGATTGTTCCTCTTGTCTCATATAGAAGATTGCCTGATATATTGTATTTCCTGTATATTCCATAACAGGCGGCAGCGGAGTAGAAATCGCCTTATGCGCCTGCACAACATCGTCATTGATAAAATTGATATACATTCTGTTCTTCTCTGCTAACATTACAGGCAGGGTACTGCTATGAAAAAGTCTTAAAATTTCTTCCGTTTCCTGTAATGGATTTTCATAAAACACATCACCTTGAGAATCATAGCAAAGTTGACCATTCAAAGTAATATAGGCATCGAACTTTATATCATTGACAGGCAGTCTGTCTATTTCAGTCGAATGCCGTCCTGTTGCAATTACCCTATCTATATGAAGCTCTGATAGTTGATGCAATGCCCGTCTTGTACTCATTGGGACATCTTTTATACGATGTGATAAGATTGTCCCATCAATATCAAAAAAGATTGCCTTAATCATAAAATTCCTCCATAAACAAATTGCTGCACGATTGCCTGCGAGGACTGTTGTGCAGCAATTGTTCAATTTAAAAAATCCTTTTTGATGCCCCGAACTGCAGGCCTTCTCATCCCACGGCCGGACGATTGCTGATCGTCCCTATAAAGAATTCCAAATCATAGGGGCTCTTTTCAAGCTGCATGTAAAGGGTTCCCTGCCTGTCCCAATCAGCTCCCGACGCCGGGTACCTTTCATAATTCAGTTTCAGGCACATCTGACTTCCGCTGAAATCCTCATCATATCCGGTTATTGCATACCTGTACCCTTCACGGGCAGAATTGCCAATCAGCTCGTTGGCGCCGGAGTGAGCAATCTTTGTCGTGTCTGTGCCTGTCCCAAAAATAATACTAAATCGTTCTCCGCAGGCCTGCTCATCAAAATAGCCCATGTCCCCCTTCGTGTGCAAAGGCTCGAAAACAAGGGCCTCCTTCGCGCCGGATATAGCCTTCTCTGCGTCTGCATCAAGGCAATACTGCATAAGCTCTGTCCCGTCCTGAGTCGCCATGTGATATCCCAGCACAATGTTCCTGAAATCCGGTCTGCACAGCTCTTCTTCATACACATACAGAATTCCCTCCGCCGCATCCATAAATACTTCTCTCTGGCAGGAGCGCAGCACTCTCACAAGCTGTCTTTCCCCGTTTTCCGTCCACGCTCCATCCCTATTTACATAATATCCGTCCGGGGTGGTTGAGCTGCTCAGCATCCATCCTTCACTGTCAAAGTAATAGCACTCTGCATAGCCATCATCGTTTGCATCAATCCAACGCCAGCATGATGATGGGTATGTTCCATCGGTTCTCTCATACCACCATTGTCCGGCATGCTCCCCCGTTCCCTGGCGCCAGCTGCCTGAAAGTTCAAGCTCCGCATTTCTCCACTCGCGCCATCCGTTGGGATCCTCACCTTCTGCCGCAGCTACCGTCGCTGGTTCTGCGATCAAAAGTGCTGCAAATAAAACAGTTCCTGCCATAAACTGCATCCATTTTTTCATATTATGCACCTGCTTTCAAGTCTGCCCTTTTATTATTTTTCGCTACAGTCATCAATCTCATAAAGTAGACTCGCTGTCTAATCTGCTCGCATCTGCCGCCATCCTCTGTCTGCAACGCCGAACTGTCCCCAATATGTTTGCCATATTTCCGTACTGGCAGCGCACAATCTTAGGAATTGGCACCTGAGTAAATGCTGTCCCCTCATAGATAACGTCCACCGCTTTCTGAAGAGTCTCCATTAGAACCGGCTGATTGCTGATTCCTCCCCCAATAGCAAAAATATCCGGATCCAGAATCGTCTGAAGGTTGTGTATCTGGACAGCCAAATGACTACAGTATGTCTCCAATGCCCCTACCGCATCCGGATCTCCATTGTTGACCAGATCAAATATTTGGTAGCCATCCATCTGCGTATTTTCTGGAAGCCCTTTTCTTCTGATAAGCTCCGCCTTTAGGCCACTGCTCCAGCTACAGGTCTCACCCATCATAGTTCCCACTCCTAACTGTTTTCCTGCATTCTCTAAAATAAAGCTGAACTCACCCGCAAACGAGTGCGCGCCTTTGTAGACCTTTCCGTCAATTACAATTCCGCCGCCAATACCTGTTCCCAATACCAGCACTACCCCTGTTCGGCATCCTTTCAAAGCCCCTGCGGTATATTCCCCTAAGGCACAGCTCTTTCCATCATTTTCTACAAAGCACGGGATTCCGCATCTGTCTCGCACCAGTTTGCCAAATGGTATTCCATCCAAAAACCTCAGCACTCCTCCGCCTTCTACAATCCCACCCGGGTCATCCCTCAAAGTTCCAGGAATGCTGATTCCGACTGCCTGGCATATCTGTGCCGCTTCCCCATAAACAGAGGCAATCCTGTCTGCCAAACATTCTGCCCCCTTGTAGGGCGTAGCAAATACACCACTTTTTAGCACCTGATAATCATCAGCAATTACCGCCCATTTCACAGCGGTTCCCCCCACATCAACACCAAAATACATCTTTTTCTCCTATCTACTACAATATAATTATGGTTAATATCCCTTATAACAAGTAAGGACTTATCCATCTTGTTGCCTAAGCTGTATAGTGATGGATCAATCGGTATGTCGTCTACCTTTCTTTTGATTCTGATCTCCGTAGATTTCACTCCGGTCGTGAGCGGAAACTAAACCTTGAGGTGCTGGTGGCCCAGGACCTGGCATTTCAATCCACTCCGCTCTCGCGAGCGGAGACGGAAAATCTTAATTTTTCTTGATAATAACAGTATATTTCAATCCACTCCGCTCTCGCGAGCGGAGACCATTTTGGGTGTGTATGGTATATTCTCTGTCAAATTTCAATCCACTCCGCTCTCGCGAGCGGAGACGTCAGCTTTACTCTCCTCTGCCCGGTAAACAACTATTTCAATCCACTCCGCTCTCGCGAGCGGAGACAACTGGAGGCTATGGATTTAAGCCGATGTCACCAATTTCAATCCACTCCGCTCTCGCGAGCGGAGACGGCCCGATACCGGGCGGCAGTTTTTATCCCGACAGGATTTCAATCCACTCCGCTCTCGCGAGCGGAGACAGCAATTTCTTACAGTAAATTCCTTTTTTTAAGATTATTTTATAGCAATTTATACAGAATTCCTCGTGCATTATTTTTTATGTCAACTTTATTTGCCCCTATTATCAAACATTCGCCCCTTTCTCCAGTGCGAATCTTCCTGTAATTTTATGATCACTTCCGGTTCGCACCTATGTCGCTCCTTATTTTTCTCTCCCCGCCTTTTAAAAATGATTTTTCAAATAGAGCGGCCTTCCTGGCCTTCTCATTTACGCCTTATCTGTTTCAAGTATAACACAGTTTTCTGTCCATGTCTTGCTTGCGACTCCTGAAAAGAATCTTTTTTATCCCCAGTCTCTGTCACCGCAAATACACAGAATATTCGGGATATATTTTTCGTCTTTATGAATCCAAGATCCCAAAAATTCTGCTTGCCTTATAGTATGTTTCTCTTATGTATGTACTGACCTGACTAATATTGAAAAGGCCAGTTAATCGCTTGCGGCATACCTCTGTTATGAAGAATTTTTCTGGCAAACCTAAAGAACTTATGATAAAATACAGAAAAAATCATTGTTGCTGGAGTGCAGACTGCCAGCCTTCCCTGATTATATATTTCCACACAGTGCCGGCAAATTCCTGCAATCAATCCAGCTTCGCCGTGAATTTACTAATTGTACCTGATATTCATACTTTTTAGGGATTTAACTCTATAAAGAGGTTAGTTTTGTTAAGGGGTGTTTTTATGCCTTCACATATGAGTGTCCAAACGATTGCGACAAAACGGAATGCTTTTGCAGAAATGTTAGTAGACTATATTCTCCAACGTTTTGCTGAGGATTTATATCAAGACGGACTCATCACTGCTCCTGCAGTGCCAGCGCGGCAGAAGCCGTTTTCCCGGGAAGACTGCAGTGAAGTATACGACCACTATCTTGAGCTGCATTTAAGCCCGCAGTTAGATCCCTCTGGCCGGACGCTGGAGCTTTGGGCTCAGACCACCTGCTATAAAGGCAATAGGACTGGAAAACCAGAGTCCAATAAAACTTATGAGATACGTGAAACCCTTGTCGAGGCATTGACGCTGAGAAAATGGCTTGTGAACGAGGCTCGCTTTTTTCGGACAATCCATTTTACTCTCGGGCCCTCTGATTATACTTATGGATGGTTTATGAGTGCCAAACAAAACGCTTTTGACCTGTCTCTATACCCCAAATTCGATTCCAGTGAAGATCTTTTTGATGTGATCAGTGTTATCGGCAAAGGCACCGTCTATGAGTTCGATTTTTATGAAAAGCTGGACTCCATTATGGAAAATGAACAACACCCTCTCTCGCGCTTTATTTTCAATACCGTCTCCACCCTGAAAAGCTATCTTCGGTCCGGCTTTGCGCCCTCTTCTATGGCCGATATGCAGGCCGTACTGCTGCGCGAAATCCAGGTGTCTTCAACTGATATAGCGGATTCCTGTATCGCCAGCTCTATAAATTCAGGGATGGATATAAAAGGTAAATCCGTAAAAATGCTGGAGGGGTCTGATATTGTTGATCCGATCCTTGGCAATACGTTAAAACGTCTGTTTCTGACAAATCCGTTTTTGTCGGTTGCTCTGGATGCTATCAACAACTGGCCCCAATGGTTCCTCCGGGTGTTTAGCCGCGAACGCAGCGGTCCTTCCCTCTATGAGTATGTCTATGCGTTATGGGCCGATCCCACACCTGACCGCTATGTGATTCGCCGCCTGCTGATGCGGATCTACACCGACGGCGGCATCCATTATATTCAGGATATTGATATTGAGGGACTGGACGAACACAATCTGTACAACGGTATTCATACCCGCTCCCAAATAGAAGAAATGACAGAATACCTTCTGTCAAAATATCGCGATCACGGGATTCTCAACGCCAGACAGCTCTATGAACGGCTTACCAGCCCCTTTGCAAAAATGCTGGTGAGCAGCTCGCTGAAATTTGAGAGGATTAACGGCTCCAGCCTGAAGCCCAGCTTTTTCTATTTAGAAGAATATCTAAAGCCTACCTATCGGTTGGTCTCATTTGAAGAAGCAGGTCTTCCAGCTCCTGTCGCATATCATGCCAGGTTTGCCGAAGGATTAAAGGTGAAGCCCTATGATAATCTCAAGGTCATCCAGGATACCGAACATATGAAAAATCTTGCTGTTGTTAAGGGGAAATTTTTTCGGAGACAGGAGTTCCCCCGACGCGCTAAAGAAGAGGCCTATGTCGGGATCACCGCCCAATATGATCTGCTAAATGGTCAGTTTACTAAAAAATATCCTGATCTTCCTTTTGTTATGTTTATCGATATGGCCGAAGGTTATACGCCTCCAGAATTTGCTCTCAGGCGCCTCGTCAATTACGGCTGGATCCCATTCTTTCAGTTGGACAAGCTGAAACTGTTTTTAAAAGAACTGGAGGAGAAATGAAAGACTGCAAAACCTTAGGGCAGGCCGCCCGAATCCTCATCCCAGAGTACTTCGACAAAATTGACTGGAATGGCGTTTGGAATCGAAAACTGGAAACCGGTTCTGCGTTTGAATGGGCCGTTCTGGCCGCCATGATCCGGGCCGCCAGACTGCATGGCGCCCAAGTCTCCGTCCCTCTGCTGGATTCATTTCAGGCCGGTGAATTTTTCATATTGAGAAATGAAATTCCTCTCAGCCATGGCGCGCAGGCGGGAAATTCTGCCACAGCACTGCCCTCCAAAAGTTTGAAGGACCGCTTTTTTTATTCTCTGATTCCCAAAGCATCGGTGTACAAGGGGTACAAACGAGATAAAATAGAAATGAGGGGCGATAGAGCGGAAATGTCAGATTTTCCACTCTATCTG